>DVGD01000040.1 GCA_018712905.1 Candidatus Avoscillospira stercoripullorum
GAGCACTTGCGGACGATTTCCGCCATTTGATCCATCTTGGCCTCCATGTCCGCCACCAGCTTGAACTGGGTGCGGGCGCGATCCAGGTTATGGCTGTCACGGTGGATGCGGAAATAGACGTCGCCGTTGAGATGGTCGGCCAGGAAGCGGATGCCGCACTCCAGGGTCATCATTTTGGCGCCCATGGGAAGCATCTCAAGCTCCAGCGCGGTGAGGCTGCCGCCGCAGCCTTTTAGGAAGCCCTTGGTATACACCTCGAAGAGCTCCAGGCTCATGGACACCTTGGAAAGATCCTGCTCATCCTCGGCGGCGGTGGCGGCGCCGAAGCGGATGGAGTCGCCGAAGTCGTAGAGGGCGGAGCCAGGCATCACCGTGTCCAGGTCGATGACGCACAAGGGCTCATGGGTGTCGTAGTCCAGGAGAATGTTGTTGAGCTTGGTGTCGTTGTGGGTGACACGCCAGGGCATGGCGCCGGACTCCAGCGCCTCGACAATCACGCCGGCTTCCTTCTCCCGCGCCAGGGCAAACTCCAGCTCCGGCTGGCAGGTGTCGAGGCGGCCGGAGCGGTTATTCTCCACGGCCTCGTGGAGCTGCCGGAAGCGATCCCGGGTGTCGTGGAACTTGGGGATGGACTCGTGGAGCGTCTCGGCGGGGAAGTCCGCAAGAAGCTTCTGGAAGCGGCCAAAGGCCAGTCCGGTGTTGTAGAACTCCTGGGTGGATTCTGCCTTCTGCAAACAGATGCTGGAGGGCACAAAGTCATAAACCCGCCAGTACTGGTTCAGGGCATCGACATAGTAGGGCTTTCCATCCAGGGTGTTGATAATCCGCATGGCGCCCCGGGGATCCTCGGAGGTCTTGGCCAGGAAACTGGTGACGGCGGAGACATTTTCCATGAGCCCCACGGGATCCTTGAAGGTGCTGGTGTTGATCTTTTGCAGGATATAACTCAGACCGGTGTCGCAGGTGGTGATGTAGGTCTCGTTGATGTGCCCCTCGCCAAATCGCTGGCAGAAGATGGGCGTTCCCTTGAGCTGGAACTGCCTGAGAATTTCGTACATAGCCCTTACCTCCAAAGCTCCGTGGGATAGATCCCCGCGTCTTTCATGTTCGCGATGGCGGCCTGCACCTGGGGCATATCGGCCTGGTAGGTGACGCCGTACCACTTGGCGTCGGTCTTGAGCACCTCCACGGTGGCCTTGCCCTCGCGAATCAGGGCGTTGGGCACCAGGGGCAGGAAGTATTCACACTTGAGGGGGTTAAGCGGCAGATTTTCCTGGAGATATCCGGAAAAGCGATCCCGGATCTCGCCCATCATGCTCTCCTGGAAGCACCAGAGATTCATGGAAGCCACGGTGTCATCGGTGAGGGCGGTGTAGGTCTTGCCGCCGTCCTCGGTGTAGGCGGGAACGCCGTTCCGGCGCTCAATCTGGGTGCGCTCGACGATGCCGGTGAGATGACCCTTCTCATCGATGGAGCAGATTCCGCGGGCAACGGAGCCATTCTCCGTGAGGGTGTTGCCCAGACGGTAGCCCACCATGGCATGCTCACTGGGGCTGTGGGGCGCTTTGAGGAAGTTGGCGGCCGTCACAAAGGCGTCGCGGCCATAGAAGTCGTCGGCGTTGATGACGGCGAAGGGGCCGTCGATGAGATCGGCAGCAGAGAGCACGGCGTGGGCGGTGCCCCAGGGCTTGACGCGGCCTTCCGGCACGGTGAAGCCGGCGGGCAGGCTGTCCATCTTCTGGTAGGCATAGTAGAGGGGCACCTTTCCAGCCACGCGCGTTCCGATGGTCTCCGCAAAGTCCTTCTGGTGTTCCTCCTTGATGATGAGCACCACCTTGGAAAAGCCGGCCTGCATGGCATCGTAGATGGAGAAGTCCATGATGATGTGCTTTTGGGGATCCAATGCGGCAATCTGCTTCATACCGCCGAAGCGGCTGCCGAGGCCTGCCGCCATAATCAAAAGGGTGGGTGCGTTCATATTCCATTCCTCCCCGAAATAGTTGGTGATTACAGGAAAAAGCACAGCGAGCGTGCGGGAAAAGCGCGCCCGTTGTGCAGGAAATCAGCCGCGGTAGCCGTTGGGGTTGTTCTTCTGCCAGCGCCAGGCATCCTCGCACATGTCTTCAATGCCGTACTGCGCCTTCCAGCCCAGTTCTCTGGCTGCCTTGGAGGGATCCGACCAGCACTCGGCCACGTCGCCGCTGCGTCGGGGCTTGATGACGTAGGGCACCTTCACGCCGGTGGCCTTCTCAAAGGCGTGCACCAGATCCAGCACGCTGTAGCCCTGACCGGTGCCGAGATTGTAAACGGCCAAGCCGCACTTTTTCTCAATGGCGGAGAGGGCGCACACATGACCCTTGGCCAGATCCACCACATGGATGTAGTCCCGGACGCCGGTGCCGTCGTGGGTGGGGTAGTCGTTGCCGAATACGCCCAGCTGCTGGAGCTTGCCTACGGCAACCTGGGTGATATAGGGCATCAGGTTGTTGGGAATGCCGTTGGGATCCTCGCCGATGGTGCCGCTCTTGTGGGCGCCGATGGGGTTGAAGTAGCGAAGGAGCACCACATTCCATTGGGGGTCAGCCTTCTGAATGTCGGTGAGCACCTGCTCGAGCATGGACTTGGTCTGGCCGTAGGGGTTGGTAACGGTACCCTTGGGGCAGTCCTCGGTGATGGGCATGGTCTCCGGCGCGCCGTAGACGGTGGCGGAGGAGGAGAAGATGATGTTTTTGAGGCCGTGCTTGCGCATCACGTCCACCAGCACCAGCGTACCGCCGATGTTGTTCTCGTAGTACTCCCAGGGCTTCTGGACGGACTCGCCCACGGCCTTGAGGCCGGCAAAGTGGATGCAGCAGTCAAAGGTGTGCTGGGCAAATACCTTTTCCAGGCCTTCCCGATCGCGGATGTCCACCTCGTAGAAGGGGATGGGCTGGCCTACGATCTTCTCCACCCGGTGAATGGCCTCGGGGGAGGCGTTGGAGAGATTGTCCACGACTACGGGATTATGGCCGGCTGCGATGAGCTCGATGAGGGTGTGGCTGCCGATAAAACCGGCGCCGCCCGTGACAAGAATGTTCATAGTGAGAAATTCCTCCCAATCCTGCACCGTACCGGTGCGGAAGTCACGAATACAAGCGTTATCATACCATACTGGCTGCCAAGAGGGAACCCGGAATTTTATTCTTTGATGTCGAACCAGCGGATTTCATTGGCCTCCAGCGACAGGGGGAAGCTGGAGCCGTCGCCGCGGAAGACGGTGGTCTCCTGGGGCTCGTAGGTGTTGTTGACCACGCAGTACTTGCCGTTGGCCACAAAGGCGTGTACCTCCACGTGGAAGTTGGAGGAATACCACTGCTGGAGGCTCTTTTCGTCGTGGGCACTCCAGAGGATGGCACGGTGGAGAATGCGGGTGTTCTCAAAGGAGTAGGGGAGACCGGAGATGTAGACACACCGGCCGCTGCCAAAGTCGTGCACGGCCATCTGTACTTCCTTTTCCCGCTGCACCAAGATCTCGGTGCCGGGCAGGGCGTAGATGCTCTTCTTGCCCTCGCCGAAGTCCACGGGCTTAGTGCAGTCGGCCAGGATGAAGTGGTCAGGGTGCTCGTCCCAGTTGTACTTGTCGTAGTTGAGGGTAAAGCCTGTCTCCTTCTCCACGCCCAGCGCACCGGAGAGCTGGAGGTAATGCCCCTGGTACTGGTGACCTGAGGGCTCGCCCACGCCGATGAAGCCGCCGCCGCGGTGGATAAAGCCGCGAATGGCTGCGGTGATGGCGGGATCCTCCCAGAGGTAGCCGCCGGTGTGGGCGGTGTCGCCGTCGCCGATGTTGAGGAGCACGTCCACGCCGTCGAGAACCTGGGGATCGGCCTTGATGTCGTCGAAGCTCAGGAACTTCACGTGGTAGGGTGCGCCGGAGAGCGCCTCGATGACGCCGGCGTAGGAGTAGTTCTGCTTCTGGTAAAGGGCGTGATGCACCATATGGCAGCCCCAAGCGCGCATCTTGCCCCAGCAGTTGAGCACGGCCACCGTCTTGCAGCAGTAGGGGGTGGTACCCTTGATGTTCTCGTAGAGCTCCCGGAACTCGTTGCAGACCGACTCCACATAGTCGATAAAGTCCGGGAATTGACACGCGAGCTTTAAGTAGCCGCCGTAGCCGATGCGGTCAATGGGCTTGCGCAAAATGGCGCGGCGCGCCGTGACCCAGTTCTCCTTGGCCTCCCGGACGGGATCGCCGCCCTCGTGGAAGGTGTCCGGGAAGAAGTAGGGCAGGAACCGGCCTTCGGTGTACTTGACGCCGGGAATGTCGGAGATGAGGCGCAGGGTGGAGCCGTTGCCCACGCTGCCCACCACGGCGTCCAGGCCGATGGTCTTGAACTCCTCCATAAAGGGCTCCGTGCCGATCCAGTGGTCGCCCAGAAACATCATGGCTTCCTTGCCCAG
>DVGD01000251.1 GCA_018712905.1 Candidatus Avoscillospira stercoripullorum
GGCGTTGGGATCATAAGACATAGCGTTTCTTCCTTTCTCCAAGCAGATTGCATTTTTGGGGGTTTTGCCTCATTTTAGCGAAATAGCCCCCAAGGCGGTATCCGAAAAAATATCGGATCTTTGCGGGGGAAGACCCTGCAATTTGTAGGGGCGCGTTGCCCTTGCATTTCTTTTGATTTCCCGTATAATCAAGATAGACATCCAAACAAAACGGGAGGGAAACGGCGATGAAGCTCAATGAGGCCATTCTCTTTTCACGGCTACGGCGGCACTATGACGCGGTACTCTATGGAACGCCATCCACTGCGCTGCATCTGTTCCCGCCAGAGCTCTATCTGGATCACTGCGATCGGCTGTGCGCCGACCATGTGTACCTGGCCACGGTGGAGCACTTGCCCCACCGGCCAACCATTGAAAAGGGCGTCTTGCTGGTCTGCATTGGCGAAAGTTCCCGGCTGGGCTACTACAAGGAGCGCGCCAGTGTGATCCTGATTCGCAAAAAGGTGGATTTCTTTGGCGTGTTTCAGTGCCTACAGGCGATTTACAATCAGTTTTCCGACTGGGAGAGCAGGCTCCTTACCTTATTGACCGGCGCAGCCTCCGCGCAGGAGGTGCTGGAGTGCGCCTATCCCATATTCCGGCGACCCATCTATCTCCTGGACGAAGCCTTCCACTATATCGCCAGTGCGCCCACCTATGGGCGGGAAGGCGTGTCGCGGCGCTGGAAGCCCTTGGAACTGGACAATTTTCTGAGCTTTCTCCGCTCTCAGGAGCTGAGTATGGACAAGAAAGGCTTCTTTGTAATGCAATGTGAAGATCGCGCCTTTTCCTGCGTCAATCTCTTCAGTTCTCACAACACCTATATTGGCTGCCTGTATATGGAGCTGGAGGACAATAACGATGGGCAGGGGGAGGCGCTGCTGGTGGAATTTCTCGCCCATATGGTCGAGCGCGCCATGGAGATTTCTCCCGTTTTGATGGAGAATGAGAATAGCTCGCTGGCGGAAATCCTGCTGACCACCATGCGGGAGCTTCCGCTGTCCCGATCCCAGAAGACGCAGCTGCGCGCACTTCACCAGCGGGGCTCTTACCTCTGCATTTCCATTCACTATCTCAAGCGCTTCTCGGCGTTGCCCGTCTCCTATCTCTGTGCGACCATCGGAGCGCTGCTGCCGGGCAGCATTCTCTTTGAATGGAACAATACGCTCCTGGGCGTCATTCCATGGAATCAGGGCGAGGCGGCGCAGCGGAGCTGGGATGGCGCCATGGCACAGCTGGTGCAGGAGATGCACCTGTGCATCGGCATCAGTACCCCGTTTTCGGATTTGTACCTCCTGCGCACGTTCTACGCCCAGGCGGAGGCGGCCATTGAAAACGGCCAGCTATTGAACGCCGACGAGAGAATCCACCGGTTTTCTCAGTATGCCCTCAGCGAAATGGTGGTCAATTCCCTGGGGAGATTTCCCATGGAGGCATACTATCCCGAGGGCTTCCAGGCGCTGCTGACCCATGATGCCGCCAGCGATGTCTCCTATCTGGAAACGCTGAAAGTCTACCTGGAGGAAAATTCGTCTCTGTCCGCCGCCTCCCGGCGGCTGTACCTCCATCGCAGCACGCTGGTGGAGCGGATGGAGCGGATTGAAAAAGAGCTTGCCGTGGATCTCAAGAACCCGGATCAGCGGCTGCAGCTCCAAATTCTTTTAAAAGCGCTGGAGCTGGAACAGAAAATGAAAGCAAAATAACAAAAAGCCGCCCAGTTTGGGCGGCCTTTTGCTGCGCTTTCTCAGCGAGAGCAGGCTTTGAGGTCTGCGTCAATTTCGTCTGCGTGCACCGCGACCTCGGCGGATTCCGGGTAGCTTAGGAGCTTCCGGTAGGTGAGCGCGCCCACCAGCTTCATGGACGGGTTGGAAGTGGAGCCGGGCGCCCATTTTTCCATAACGGCGCGGCCTTCCGGGGAGCGAAGAATGTCCTTGATTTTAGAATCCAGAGAAAGTGCCATGATGAATCCTCCTGTCGTAAATGTGTTGTTTCCGGTCTTGTTGACAGTAGAATATCACCGGCAGTCCCGTTTGCGTACCCGTGCAATTGCGCAAAATTTCGCGCCCTGCCCCGCAAAAATGTGGGGCAGGGCGCGGCTACCATCCGTGTTCCTCTCTTGTGCCACTTGCATCATTTCCTTTCTCGCCGGATAAAAAGAAAAAGGCGAGTGTTCTTACAACTTTTAAATGCTGTAAGAACGCGCATCATGGCGCGAATGGCGATACAGAACTTGCGGTTTCCGTCAAAGAAAACCAAATCGAAGCCCAGCGAAGCGGGTTCGATTTGGAGAGGAGGAGCAGCGGCGTGAGCGCGCTCTGACTTTTGCAAAAAAGTCGGAGCAAGCGATACAAAGCTTGCTCCGACGATGGTGCGCGAGGCGGGACTTGAACCCGCACGTGCGTAATGCACACTAGAACCTGAATCTAGCGAGTCTGCCAATTCCACCACTCGCGCGTATTCGCCGCCGCTCTTGCGACAGCTCCAATATATTACCACCTGCGCGGCCATTTGTCAACGGGCATGGCAAAATTTTTAGCGGGAAATGGTGCATGCTGCATAAGCATGAATGTTTCGCAGGGGTTTCTCCCAAAACCTGTCATGAAATCGAAGGATTTTCCGTCTCTATCCATAGAAAAGTTTTTCTAAGGAGGCGTGCAGGATGAAAAAGTATTTGGCCTTGAGCCTTGGGTGGCTTCTTGCCCTGGTGCTGGCGGGCTGCCTCGGGTCGAGGGTGGAGAAGGACTATCCCGCGGCCATCATGGTGGACGGGGCGGTCTACTATGTGTCCGTGGCCGCACCGGCGGAGGAGGTGGATGAAGAGAGCATCGTGGGAAGCATCACGTCGTATACAGATACCTTCCCCAGTCGGGACAACCAGTGTAATTTTACCCGTGAGCTTCCCATACCCGTGGCCAAGGTGGCCGAGGGCATGGCCGTTTACTATGAGGACGCATGGCATGCGTGCTTCCCCGAGGATGAATAGGCGACGGCTCAAAATACCGTTTGCACCAAGAGCATATAGACCACGGTGCCCCCGGCGATGGAGAGCAGGGTCTGGCGCTTCCACAGGTGCAGTGCCACCACCACGGCGATGGCGATGGCCTCGGGGATGCCGTGGCTCCCGGCGGTGAGGGAGACGTTTTTCAGGCAGTAGACCACCAGAAGTGCAAACACCGCTCCCGGCAAAAGCCGCCCCAGATCGTGCACCAGCGGCGGCGTGGGCTTGTGGGGCGGGAAGAGGAGAAAGGGAAGAAAGCGGGTGAGCATGGTGCCGAGAATCACCACGCCGATGGTGAGAAGCTGTTGTGTGAAGGTCATTTTGCCGCCTCCTTGGTTTCCCACTGCCGCAGGAGGATGAGACTTCCCAAAATGGCCAGCATGGCGGGCAGCATAAATCCGTCGGCGCCAAAGAGGAGAAGGCACGCCACCGAGAGAACAGCGCCCAAGATGGCGCTGGCGTGGGAGGCGTCCTTGCGCCACTGCTCTAAGAAGATCACCACGAACATGGCCGTCATTACAAAGTCCAGCCCTTCGGTGCTGATGGTGAGGACGCCCCCGAACAGCCCGCCCAGCGTGGCGCCCAGCACCCAGTAGCAGTGGTCGAGCAGGGTGACAAAGAAGTAAAACCACCCGCGATCCACATCTTCCGGCGGCGCGGCGGTGCAGTTAACCGAGAAGGTCTCGTCGCACATGCCGAAAATCAGGTAGAGCTTTTTGAGTCCCGCGCCCTGGTAGCGCTCCAGCATGGCCAGGCCGTAGAAGAGGTGGCGGGCGTTGACCATCAGCGTCAGCAGCAGCACCTGTAGGGGCTGAAAGGGCGATAAAAGTAGGTTTACTGTGAGAAACTCCATGGAGCCGGCAAAAATGGTCAGGCTCATGAGCATGGGGTAGTAGAAGGAGAAGCCCGCGGCGCGCATATAGACGCCGTAGGTGAAGCCCAGGAATAAAAACCCCGTGAGAATGGGGATGGTCCGGGGGAAGGCGGCAGCCAGGGCGCGGCGCCTTTTTCCGGTTGTGGTAGTCATAGGTGATTCCTCGTTTCCGCAGGAAACCCCGGCGCGGCTTTCCTGCCGCGCCGGGGAAGTGGAGCTTCAGGCGGTTGAAAACCCCCGCAGAAGACTGATGTGACAGAGCAGCGGGGGTGCGTGCTGCTTATTTTTCTTTGTAGTAGAGCATGCAGTGGCAGTACCCTTCAAAATTGGGATCCTGGATCTGGGCGCGGAACTCCTGGCACATGCACTTATTTTCCTCCGTGTGTTCCACACGGCAGGGGCAGTAGCCGCCGGTGCGCTTGAGCCCTTCCTTGACGGAATTGACCACAGCTTCGTTGTCGTTGAGACGAACCTTGCCCATGTTATCCCTCCAAAAATGCTTCGATGTCTTCCTTGGGCTGATAGCCCATGGTCTGGCGTACGGCCTGGCCGTTTTCAAAGAGAATGAGGGTGGGGATGGAGGTGATGCCGTAGCGGTGCGCCAGCTCCAGCTCTTCGTCCACATTCACCTTGCCAACCTTGTGGGTCTTGGCCAGCTCTTCCACGATGGGGCTGAGCATCATGCACGGGCCGCACCAGGTGGCCCAGAAGTCCACCAGCATCGGCTCCTTGCTCTCGAGCACCAGCTCCTGAAAATTATCTTTCGTCAGCGTATATTCCATGGTATGATCTCCTTGTGGTAAAATTGCCGCAGAGCGGCAGAACTGTATTTTTTATTATAGCATACTCCCCGCCGCCTGTCACCCGTGCGGGAGATATTTCAAGGCGGGAGCGTGGGGAGGAAAGGAGGAATGGCCATGGAGGAACAGAGCCCTCTGTTTGTAGGCTTCACGGAGGAAGAGGTGGCGTCGCTTTTGGGGTGCCTGGGCACCGTGGAGCGGCAGTACCGCAAGGGGGAGACGATCCTCTCCGAGGGAGAGCCGGCGGCATATCTGGGGGTGGTGCGCCGGGGCATGGCGCTCATTGGCTGCGACGACGTCTGGGGCAACCACACGGTGCTGGGCAGCGCGCCACCTGGCGCGGTATTCGCCGAGGCTTACGCCTGCCTGCCTGGAGAGCCGCTTCTCATCACCGTCACAGCGGCGGAGGACACCGCGGTGCTTCTTTTGCCCGTGGCGCGGGTGCTGATGCCCTGCGTCAACGCCTGTGCGCTGCACACCAGGCTTCTGAGAAATCTCCTGGCCGTCAGTGCCCAGCGAAGCCTCGCCCTCTCCCGGCGGATTCTCCACACCAGCGCCAAGTCCATCCGTGGGCGGCTGTGCTCGTACTTCTCGGAATGTGCCAAGCGCCAGGGGAGCGGCACCATCACCGTGCCCTACTCCCGCCAGCAGCTGGCCGACTACCTGGGCGTTGATCGAAGCGCATTGAGCAACGAGCTATCGAAAATGCAGCGCGAGGGGCTCATCCGCTACCACCGCAACACCTTCGAGCTGGAGAATCTCCCGTAGGGGTCGATGTCCGCATCGACCCGCGCCGCGAAGCGGCTCAAAGCGCGGCGCGGAAGCACCCGCGCAGGCCTCCCCTTGAGGGGAGGTGGCATCGGCGTTAGCCGATGACGGAGAGGTGTCGGGGCAGTCGCGATTCCTGTAAGTCTTCCGCAAAACGTGACTGCGGTCACACCTCTCAGTCATGGCGCAAGGCGCCATGACAGCTCCCCTCAAGGGGAGCCCTGGGTGCGGCGCATGCCCACGATGTTTTCATAGGGGCGGTATCGGGGACATGCGGTATTGCCGGCGGCACAAATTTGTAGGGGTCGATGCCTTCATCGACCCGAGGCAAGAAAAGCCTCCCCTTGGCGATCAAGGGGAGGCAATCGGCGGTGCAAGTTACGCCTGGTCGTGGGGACGGAGGAACTTCTTGGCCGGGGTCAGGGTCAGCAGGTAGCCGATGAGCATAATAGCCGCCCAGTCGATGACCATGTAGAAGCCGTTGTAGAGCGCGGAGTAGAA
>DVGD01000041.1 GCA_018712905.1 Candidatus Avoscillospira stercoripullorum
CAAAGATTTTGCCTCATACGAAAGGGATAAAAGGGCGGGAATACTGTATGTATTTCCCCCTTTTATCCCTGCACGGATGGGGCGAAAGATTGGGCGAAGGCCGCAGACACAATTGTGCGGTGATGCCCTAAGAATACGGAAACACCCCTGCAGGCAGCGTTCCAGCATGCTTGCAGGGGTGTTTCCTCAATCCAGCTTTTCGGCCAGGTCGGCGAAGGCCGACTGGGTGGCGCTCTGGAGGGGCGCCTCCTTTTTATAGCTGGCCACGAGGGTGGTGGCCTTGGGGATGGGGCGGATGGTGCCCGCGCCGGCCACGCAGCCGCCGGGACAGGCCATGCCCTCGAGCAAATAGCCATTGTACTTCCCGGCCTTGGCCAGCGCCATCATCTTCCGGCACTCCCGCAGTCCCTCGGCCTTGACAATCTTCATCTCCACGTCGGGGCGAAGCTCCTTGACCACGTTCTGCACCGCGCCGGCCACGCCGCCGCTCACCGCGAAGCCGCGGCCGTCCGCCGTGCCCTGATCCAGGGGGTCGTTGCCCTCCACGTCGGCATACCAGACCTCCTTGGCCTCGAACATGCCCTGGAGCTCCTCGAAGGTCAGGACAAAGTCCACGTCGCTTCGGATATTCTCCCGGCTGGCCTCCAGCTTCTTGGCAGCGCAGGGGCCGATGAAGCAGACCTTGGCGTCGGGATGCTGCTTTTTCACCATCCGCGCCGTGAGCACCATGGGCGTGAGGGTCATGGAGAGGTGCTCGCTCTGGTCGGGGTAGCAGATGTCCACCATGGAGATCCACGCCGGGCAGCAGGAGGTGCCCATATAGGTCTTCTTCTCCTCCACCCGCTCGAGATACTCCTTGGCCTCGTCCAACGTGCAGAGGTCTGCACCCACGGCCACCTCCACCACCGAGTCAAAGCCGAGAATCTTCATGGCCGCGGTGAGCTTTTCGGGGGTGAGCTTGTCGCCGAACTGTCCCACAAAGGACGGCGCCACAATGGCGATGACCTTGTAGCCCTTTTTCATGGCGTGGATGAGCTGGAAGATCTGTCCCTTGTCCACAATGGCGCCGAAGGGACAGCTCACCAGGCACATGCCGCAGGAGACGCACTTATCCTGGTTGATCTTGGCGCGGCCATACTCGTCCGAGCCGATGGCGTCCATGCCGCAGGCCGCCACGCAGGGGCGCTCGAGCTTGATGATGGCATGGTAGGGGCAGGCGTCGGCGCACCTGCCGCACTTGATGCACTTACTCTGGTCGATGACGGACTTTCCATGCTGGAAGGTCACGGCGTCCTTGGGGCAGACCTGCTGGCAGGAGCGGCTCAGGCACCCCTGGCACATGTCGCTCACTCGCACCTGCTTGGTGGGGCAGGCGTTGCAGGCGTACTGAATGATGTTGATGAGCGGCGGATCGTAGTATTTCTCCGCCACGGCGCTCTCATTGACGCCCTCGGACAGGGGGCGAAGCTCGGTGATCGGCCGCAGGGGCAAGCCCATGGCCAGGCGCACCCTCTCTCCAGCGATGGCGCGCTCCAAAAAGATGGACTCCCGGTGAGATGCCACTTCTCCCGGGACGATTTTATAGGGGATCTCCTCCATGCGGGAGTAGTCTCCCCCTTCATAGGCAAGTCTCGCCACCTCGGTGAAAACCTGCTTGCGGACATTGGTGACAAAGGACTCGTAGCCGCGCATATATTTCCTCCTCCTCCTACTGAAATCCGTCTACAGTATACAGGAAAACCCGGGAAGTTTCAATGGGAAAAGCGGTTGACAAACGGGGAAATTGGGGGTATTCTTATAGAGATATGTTCACCACGGCGATGACGAGGACGTGTACCTCGGCGCGACGCCTTCAGAGAGCCTGCGCTTGGTGCAAGCAGGCGGCGTCCCCCTGGAAGAGATCCCCTCCGAGCCGCCCGCCGAACCCCTTGGGGCAGTAGACCGGGACGGGTGGCGCCGTTATACGCCTGCAAGCGGCCGTTTGGCAACGAGAGTGGTACCGCAGAGGTGTGCGCCTTTGTCTCTTGAGAGACAAGGGTGTTTTTTTATTCCACCGCACCAAAGGCTCCCCTTGAGGGGAGCTGGCAGCCGCAGGCTGACTGAGAGGTGTGACCGCAGCGGCGTTTTGCGGAAGACTTGCAGAAATCGCAGCTGCCCCAACACCTCTCCGTCGCGCTTCGCGCGCCACCTCCCCTCAAGGGGAGGCTATTCAAAAAAACTATATTGTTTGGAGGCAATTATGGAATACAAGCAGACCTTAAACATGTTCAAGTCCGGCTTCCCCATGCGGGCTGGTCTCCCTGCCCGGGAGCCCGGGATGCTGGAAAAGTGGTACGAGATGGATCTCTACCACGAAATGCTCAAGAAAAATGAGGGCAAGCCCCGCTTTGCCCTCCACGACGGCCCCCCCTTCTCCAACGGCGGCCTCCACATGGGTCACGCCCTCAACAAGTCCATCAAGGACTTCATCGTCCGCTCCTACGCCATGCGGGGCTACTACACCCCCTATATCCCCGGCTGGGACAACCACGGCATGCCCATCGAATCGGCCATCATCAAAAAGAACAAGCTCAACCGCAAGGCCATGAGCGTGCCGGAGTTCCGCTCCGCCTGCCACGACTTCGCCCAGCACTACATCGACGTGCAGATGGAGGGCTTCAAGCGCATGGGCGTCATCGGCGACTGGGAGCACCCCTACAAGACCATGGACCCGAGCTTCGAGGCCGAGGAAGTGAAGATCTTCGGCGAGATGTTCCGCAAGGGCTATATCTATAAGGGCTTGAAGCCCGTCTACTGGTGCCCCAAGGACGAGACCGCCCTGGCCGAGGCCGAGATTGAGTACCAGGACGACCCCTGCACCACCGTGTATGTGAAGTTCCCCATGCACGACGATCAGGGTAAGCTCTCCCACATCGACTTGAGCCGGCTCTTCTTCGTCATCTGGACGACCACCATCTGGACCCT
>DVGD01000252.1 GCA_018712905.1 Candidatus Avoscillospira stercoripullorum
AACTGCTGCAAAAGCTCCACGGTGCGCAAAATGATATCGTCAAAATCCAGGGCATTGGCCTCCTGGAGGCGCGTTTCATAGAGCTCATAGGCCGTGGCAGCCCGCTCCATGCGGTAGTCCCCCGATACGGCAGCAGTCTTGGCAAATTCCTCCGGCGACTGCATCTGATCCTTGGCGCGGCTGATAAGGTTGAGAAGCATCCTGGGCGGGAAGGACTTCTCGTCGAGCTGCATGTCTCGAATAATATCCTTCATCACCCGCTCGGAATCCTGGGAATCGTAGATGGTAAAGCTGCGGGTATAGCCCAGGCGGTCGATATCCCGGCGAAGGATCCGGCAGCAGGCGGAGTGGAAGGTCATCGCCCAGACATCCGCCGCGTCGTCTCCCAGCATTTTGGCCAGGCGATCCTTCAGTTCATTGGCAGCCTTGTTGGTAAACGTGATGGCGATGATGCTCCAGGGCTTGGCCGGTTCCAGCGCGCACAGCGTCTGCGCCCGGGGCTGATTCTCTTCCCTGGGACTAGCGAGATAATCCTCTAAAAATGCCACGTCCTCCGGGGTGACGTCCTGGGGGATCTCCTCGGAATCCGAGGCGCGGCCAAAGGTCATCAGATTGGCGATGCGGTGGATGAGCACCGTGGTCTTGCCGCTGCCTGCACCGGCCAAAAGAAGCAGCGGCCCCTGCGTGGTGAGCACGGCGCGCCGCTGCATGTCATTCAAGGTTCTAAACCGCCGGGCAATGATCCCGCGGCGGGCAGCGAGAAACCGCTGCTGGTATTCCTGATTCATGGCTTCACCTGTTCAAACTGTGATAGCCCTATTTTAGTATATTTTTCGCCGTTTGTCACTTGACAGTTTATATAAACTCTGCGCCCATCACGCCGTTTGCCCCGCTTAAAAATACGTCCGAAGCGCCTGGAGGGCTTTCTTTTCAATGCGGCTCACCTGCACCTGGGAGACGCCGAGAATCTTCGCGGTCTTATCCTGGGTAAGGCCGCGATAATACCGCAGGCCAATCACCGTTTTCTCCCGCTCCGGGAGCCGGGCAATGGCCTCCTTGAGGGCGATATGCTCAATGAGCTGCTCCTCCATGGCGCCGTCGGTGAGGACATGCTCCAGGGTAAAGCCCTCCTCCCCGCTCTCCCGCTGGATGGATTCCGTGGCGGCAGTGGCCGTCTCGGCGGCGGCAATCTCCTCCACCGTCAACCCCGTCGCCTCGGCAAGCTCGGAAAGGGTGGGCTCACGGTTCAATTCTCCGGTGAGCTGGGTTCGTGTAATCTTGATGGACGCTGCCCGCTCCTTGATGGAGCGGCTCACCTTCACTGCGCCGTCGTCCCGGAGAAAGCGGCGGATTTCTCCGGCAATTTTCGGCACGGCATAGGTGGAAAACTGGGTGCCGTATTGCAGGTCAAAGCCGTCAATGGCTTTTAAAAACCCCAGGCATCCCAGCTGATAGAGATCGTCCGGGTCAACGCCACGGCCAAAAAACCGCCGGGCAATGGACCAGACCAGCCCGGTGTTCTCCACCACCAGCTGCTCCCGGGCGTCCTTGTCCCCATCCTGCGCCCGGCGGAGCAACGTCTCCAGAGAGGCACTCAACTCTTCCCGCCTCGCTTGAGGATCTTCCGCTTCATATGTACCGTGGTGCCTCTCCCCAATTGGGAGGACACCTTCAGCTCCGTCATAAAGCTCTCCATGATGGTAAAGCCCATACCGCTGCGGTCGGCGCCGCCGGTGGTGAACATGGGCTGGCGCGCCTCCTCCACGTTTTCAATGCCCCGCCCTTTGTCCTTGATTACGATGTCCAGCACATTGCCCGCCAAAATCCGGCACCGCAGTGTGATGGTGCCGATGGTATCCGGGTAGCCATGGACGATGGAATTGGTCACGGCCTCGGAGACCGCCGTCTTGATGTCCCCCAGTTCGTCCAGGGTGGGGTCGAGCTGGGCGGCAAAGCAGGCCACTGCCGCCCGGGCAAAGGATTCGTTGATGGATTTGCTGGGAAATTCCAGCGTCATTTGATTTTCACACTTCATGGTAAGCCTCTCTCCCTTCCATTTGTACAATCCGGTCGATGCCGGACGCCCGCAGCACCTTCTCCGGCTGCGGCGGCACCTTGGTAAGGCGCAGTTTTCCCCCCAGCTCGTTCATCCGCCGGAGGGTATGAATGACCACAGCAATGCCGCTGGAATCCATGAACGAGACGCCGCGAAAGTCCAAAATACACTGCGACGGCATATACTGATCGATCTTCTCCTCCACCATCCGCAACGTCGCCTTGGCACCGTGGTGGTCGATCTCTCCCTGGAGTGCGATGGTCAGCTGCTTATCCTGCAAAAAACTGGTGATCTGCATTGTATCCCTCCCAAAAGCAAAAAATAGACACGCACGGATGGTTCCATGCGTGTCTATTATAGTTGGAATGGGATAATTTTGCCGTCGAACCCGGGGAAATATACAAGGATAGATTATTTCTTCAGCCGAGCCTGGCTCTCCAGCAGCTGCTGGAGCAGGCTTTCCGCCTTTTGAAGCTTCTCCCGCTCGGCATTCACCACGTTCTCCGGGGCACGGGAGACGAAGTTCTCATTGCTGAGCTTGCCCTTGAGACCGGCGATGTTCTTCTCGGCCTTCTCGATCTCCTTGGCAAGGCGCTGGAGCTCCTTCTCCACATCCACCAGCTCGTTCATGGGCATATAGAGCGCGGCATCGGCGGTGACGGCGCTGACCATATCCTCATGGCCGGCAGGTGCCGTATCCGAGACACTCAGCTCGCTGGCGTAGGCAAGGCGCGTGATAAACGCGGCGCCCTGGCGGAAGATGTCGCCCTTGTCGCTGACGATATAGAGGTGACTCTTCCGAGACGGCGGCACGTTGAGGTCGGCGCGGCGGGCGCGGACGGCGCGGATGGCGTTCATCACGCTCTCCATGGCGGCCTCTTCCGCCGGGAAGGCCAATGCATCGGAGGCAACCGGCCACTGGGCTTTCATCAGGAAGTCGCCCTCGTGGGGAATGGCCTGCCAGATTTCCTCGGTGATAAAGGGCATAAAGGGATGGAGCAAACGGAGGATCTGATCGAGGACATAGACCAGCACCTGCTGGGCGGTCTCCTTGCTCTTCTGGTTTTCGCCATAGAGCCGCGCCTTGGTAAGCTCAATATACCAGTCGCAGTAGGTGTCCCAGATGAAGTCATAGACCTTGGAAGAGGCAACGCCCAGCTCGTAGCTGTCCAGATTCTCCGTGACCTCGCGGATGAGGGTATTGAGCCGGGAGAGCACCCACTTGTCCTCGATCTCCAGCTCGTCCGCCGCGGGAAGCCCCGTCTTCTCAATGGTGAGATTCATCAGGACATACCGGCTGGCGTTCCAGATCTTATTGGCGAAGTTCCGCATGGCCTCGCACTTTTCCACGTAGAAGCGCATGTCGTTGCCGGGGCTGTTGCCGGTGATGAGGTTAAAGCGCAGCGCGTCGGCGCCGTACTTCTCGGCCATTTCCAGGGGATCGATGCCGTTGCCCAGGGACTTGGACATCTTTCTGCCCTTGTCGTCGCGCACCAGGCCGTGGATAAAGACCGTGTGGAAGGGCTCCTTTTTCATCTGCTCCATGCCGGAGAAGATCATCCGGGCGACCCAGAAGAAGATGATATCATAGCCCGTGACCATGACGCTGGTGGGATACCAGTAGGCAAGATCCTTGGTCTCTTCCGGCCAGCCCAGAGTGGAGAAGGGCCAGAGCGCCGAGGAGAACCAGGTATCCAGCACGTCCTCCTCCCGGGTGAGCTTGGTGCAGCCGCACTTGGCGCAGGCTGTGGGATCCTCCCGGGAGACGTTGATATGGCCGCACTCGTCGCAGTACCAGGCGGGAATCTGGTGACCCCACCACAGCTGCCGGGAGATGCACCAGTCGTGGACGTTCTCCATCCAGTTGGTATAGGTCTTGGTGAAGCGCTCGGGGACAAACTTGATCCGGCCATCCCGCACCACTTCCAGCGCGGCCTTGGCCAACGGCTCCATCTTCACAAACCACTGGGCGGAGATGAGCGGCTCCACGTCGTTGTGGCAGCGGTAGCAGGCGCCCACGTTATGGGAGTAGTCCTCCACCTTCTCCAAAAGCCCCAGAGCTTCCAGGTCGGCCACCACGGCCTTGCGGCACTCGTAGCGATCCATACCCTGATACTTGCCGCCATTTTCATTGATGGTGCCGTCGTCGTTGAGGACGCGGATGGTCTGGAGGTTGTGCCTGAGTCCCACCTCAAAGTCGTTGGGGTCGTGGGCGGGGGTCATCTTCACGCAGCCGGTACCAAAGTCCATCTCCACGTACTCGTCGGCCACGATGGGAATCTCCCGGTTCATCAGGGGCAGGATGCAGGTCTTGCCCACCAGATCCTTGTAGCGCTCGTCGTTGGGGTTGACCGCCACGCCGGTGTCACCCATCATGGTCTCGGGACGGGTGGTGGCCACCACCAGATACTTCCCGGAGCCATCGGCCAGCGGGTAGCGCAGGTGCCAGAGGTGGCCGGGCTTGTCGGAATACTCTACCTCGGCGTCGGAGAGCGCCGTCAGGCAGTGGGGGCACCAGTTGATGATGCGGCTGCCCTTGTAGATGAGTCCCTTGTCGTAGAGCTCGCAGAAGGTCTCCCGGACGGCCTTGGAGCAGCCCTCGTCCATGGTGAAGCGGCTGCGGCTCCAGTCGCAGGAGGCGCCCAGCTTCATCTGCTGCTTAACAATCCGATCGCCGTACTTATTCTTCCAGT
>DVGD01000253.1 GCA_018712905.1 Candidatus Avoscillospira stercoripullorum
CTGGACACCGGCATGCACCGCCTGGGCATTCCGGCGGAGGATCGGCAGGCGCTTTCCCGCATCTATGCCTGCAAGCACCTGCGCATTCAGGGCGTATTCTCCCACCTGTGCGTGGCCGACGGCACCTCGGCGCGGGACATCGCCTTCACCAGGGCGCAGCTGGACGCCTTCTATGCCGCCGTGGACTGGCTTCGCCGCCACGGCATGGATCCCGGTGAAATCCACATCCAGTGCAGCGCCGGGATTCTCCTGCTGCCGCCCCAGCCCTGCGCCTGGGCGCGGGCGGGGATTGCCCTGTATGGCGTTGCGCCGGGCACTTTTTCCGAGCCCGCCGGCATGCTGCGGCCGGTGCTGTCCCTCCGCGCCAGGATTGCCTCGGTGCGCACCCTCCTGCCAGGCCAGGGCGCAGGCTACGGGCTGGAATTTCTGGCCGCGCGGCAGACGCGGTTGGCCACGGTGACCATCGGCTATGGCGACGGCCTGCCCCGGTGCCTGCCCCAGCGGGGCGGCGAAGTGCTGCTAAACGGGCAGCGGTGCCCCATGGTGGGGCGGATGTGCATGGATCAGCTGCTGGTGGACGTCACCGACGCGGGCGAGGCCGCCCCCGGCGACGTGGTCACCATTCTCGGGCAGGATGGCGCGGAGACCATCTCCGCCGCCGGGATTGCAGCGCAGTGCGGCACCATCCCAAATGAATTACTCTCCCGCCTGGAGCCACGGCTTCCGGTGGTGGAGCACATGGACTGATCTTTCCCTCCCTGGCGGCCAGCAGAATGGCCATGTATTTTATGGAGTATCACTTCTTTTACTTGGGTATCGCAAAGGAAGCTGAGAGAAGGACGGCATGGGATCCTTTTTCTCCAGGGCACAAAGGTAGGCATCGATCACGGCGGCGTCATAGGTCTCCGCCGTCATGGCTGAGAGCGCGATGGCCAGGGCAGCTTGCAGCTCTTCCGCCGACAGCGCCGACAGCTCCTTGGCTGTGAGCGCAAAGAAATCGTCCATCTCCATCACCCCCTCCTTTGTTTCTGTATTCAGGCGGGGATGTTGTTGCACATCACAGCGTTTTTTCCTCCAGCATCAGCAGACGGCACCGCGCCACCGCCCGTGCCACGCGGCTGCGGCAGCCCGTCTCGGAGATCCCCAGCCGCCGCGCCATTTCAGGGTAGGCGCACTGCTCCTCCATGCGCCACAAGAGTACCTGCCGATCCTGTCGGGAAAGGCCGTTTGGCAAGAGCTCCTCCAGCGCCTCCCGCGGCCAACATGCGGGAAGCAAGTCCTCTTCCAGGGGCACCGTGAGGCGGTTTTCCGCCCGGCGAAGCTCATTGGAGGCCAGGTGCTTGAGCGCCTGCACCAGCCAGCCCACCTGGTTGGGATGGTGCAAGATCGCTTCCTGGTGGGTGAGCGCCAGCAAGAAGACCTCCTGCACCAAGTCCTCCGCCCGCTCCCGCTGGTTTACCAGCCGGTAGGCCAGGGTGAAAATGAGGCGCCCCTTCGCTTGGTATAATGCCTCCACCGACGCGAAATTCTCCTGCCCCATGGCACCTGCCTCCTTTCCGAACTCAGCCTCTTTCCCATCATGACGACTTTTTTCCTGCGGCGTTCTTTTCCAAGGCTGCAAAATCATGGAAAGCGCAGAAAAAACGAGGATGCGAATCATCGCGTCCTCGTTTTTTAGATGGGAACGTTACGGCTCCGGCGGCAGGAGCATCGCCTCGATGGCACACTGGAGCCCCCGGGCAATCTCCCCCAAGGGCATGGAGGGCAGCGCCGGGTGGCGCTGGGAGGTGGCGTAAGGCACATGGATGAAACCGCCCTTCACGCCGGGATACGCCGTGGCCAGCAGGTGCAGGAGCCGGTACATGAGGTCATTGCAGACGTAGGTACCGGCGGTATTGGAGATTCGCGCCGGGATGTCCTGGGACAGCATCCGCGCCACCATGGCCTTGATGGGCAGCGTGGCAAAATAGGCTGCGGGGCCGCCGGGGATGATGGCCGCATCCACGGGCGCCGCGCCGGTGTTGTCGGGATAGTCCGGCGGGCAGTCCTGGCAGTTGATGGCCACCCGCTCCACCTCCATAGCGCTCCTGCCTCCAGCCTGCCCCACCATGAGCACCAGGTCGGGGTGCTCCGCCGCCATCAGCTGGGCAAGCACCTGCCCGCATTGCCCAAACACCACCGGAATTTCTGCCTTCACAATGGCCGCGTCCAGAATTCGATTGGGCAGCAGCTTCACGGCCTCGTAGGACGGGTTGACTGTTTCAGCGCCAAAGGGCGCAAAGCCCGTCACCAGCACCTTTTTCATGGGTTTCTCTTCCACAGACATCGCCCTCTCCGAAAGAATCTTCTGTAATGATACCACAAACGCCCTCGGAAGGCCAGTGCCTTCCGGGGACGTTTATAGATCCTGCTTACGCGCCGCGGAGATCGCCGGCGGCCTTGACCTTTACGCGGTTGGTGTTGCCGGGGTAGTAGGCCAGGGGCACGTCCTCCACCTCGATGATTTCCACCGTCTCCCGGACGGCACCGGCGTCCTCAGCCAGGGCGATGGCCGCCTCCTTGGCCTGGGCGAGGGCTTGCTCCCGGGGCAATTCATCATAGTTGATGAGGGCTTCGTAGGTACCGCTCACCTTGGAGATGGCCGAACCGATGGCGTTGGCGCAGCCAAAGTGCTCGGGCTTCACCACCGTGGAAGCGCCGGCGAGATCCACCGGCAGGACGATGGAGCCGCCGCCCACCAGAATCACCTCGCTGTCGCCGCTGGAGACCTTCATGGCGTCGATGGCATCCTCCACCAGGGTGCGGATGGTCGCCAGCGCCGCCTTGGCCAAATCCTCGGGCACGTCGGCCACCAGGCTGGGATCTCCCAGCTCCACCATGCCCAGGCGGACGGCGATGTCCGTGGCTGTGAGCACCTCTCCGCCGAAGACCTTGGCCTTCTTCGTGATCTCATAGCCCACGGAGTCGGGGCCTACGGTAACGGTGCCGTCGGGGCGCTGGCGGACAATGGAGCCGCCGCCCAGGCCGATGGACAAGACGTCTGGCATGCGGAAGTTGGTGCGCACGCCGCCGATGGTTACGGCCACGCTGGATTCCCGGGGGAAGCCATTCTGGATGACGCCCAGGTCGGTGGTAGTACCGCCCACGTCGATGACGATGGCATTTTGAAGTCTGCTCAAATAGCTGGCTCCCCGGATGGAGTTGGTGGGGCCGCAGGCCACGGTGAGGATAGGATACCGCCGGGCATGCTCCATGGTCATCAAGGTGCCGTCATTCTGGCTCAAATAGACGTCGGCCTGGGTAATGCCCTCGTCGGCCAGGCTCTGGGCAAAGCCCTCGGTGAACCGCTCAGCCACCTTCCACAGCGCTGCGTTGAGGATCGTGGCGTTTTCCCGCTCGATAAGCCCCATGGAGCCGATCTCGCTGGAGATGGAGATGTGGACGTCCTCGCCGAGGATCTCCCGGCAGAGGGCGGCCGCCTCCTGCTCGTGGTCGCTGCGCACCGTGGAGAAGACGCAGGAGATGGCGATGGACTTGACGCCCTTCTCCCCCATCTCCCGGAAGAAGGCCGCGGCGGCCTCCCGGTCGAAGGGGGCGAGCTCCTTGCCGTCGTACTCAAAGCCGCCGCCCACGATGGTGCTCCCGGCGCAGAAGGCCTTCAAATCCTCCGCCCAGTCCACCATGGGTAAGATCCCCCGGCTGGCCGGGGCGCCAATGCGCAAAACGCCGAAGGGCGCCAGGTGTTTGCGCTCCACAATGGCGTTGGTGCACTGGGTGGTACCCAGCATGGCCTGGCGGATCTGGCTTTTGTCCACGCCGGAGACTGCCAGCACCTTGCGCACCGCGCCGAGAATGCCCTCGTAGACGTCGCCGGAGGTAGGGTACTTGATGTCGGCCACGACCTTGAGAT
>DVGD01000254.1 GCA_018712905.1 Candidatus Avoscillospira stercoripullorum
AGGGAGAACTCTGTGAGGCGGAGAATGCGGTATTTCCACGCGCCCACTGTGATGCCGTCCAGCGTTTCATCAGAGAGGGAGAGCCAGGCGCTGTTCCAAAAGACGATTTGAAACACGACGCCCAGGAGCACGAATGCCGCGCCCAGCCAAAAGCCCAGGGTGCGCTGGTAAAAGGCATCCGTGGCTGCAACCGCGGCGAAGAGCCCCAAGAGAGAGGCGGATGCGGCGAGCAGGGTACGGCTTTTATATTGAGAGAGCGTCTTTTTGAGGATCCACTGCCGCTGCTTTTCCGCCTTGGCCGTGGTGTTGGAACTGGGTTCTGCTTCGGAAGCGTTGGCGCGGGCGCCGCGCAGAAGCTCGTCGCAGGTGACACCGAAGATTTCCGCGATTACCGGGATGAGTGCGAGATCCGGCGCACATTCGTCGCGCTCCCAACGGCTCACGGCCTTGTCTGATACGTGCAGCAGCTCCGCCAAATCCTTTTGGGTCATGCCGCTGGCTTTGCGCAGTGCGGAGAGAAACGAACCCATGGTTTTCTTTTCCATGTAAGCCACCTCCTTGTGGTTTCTGGCTTCATTCTACCTGGCCGAGAGAAAAAAAGCCAGCCCATGGAGATAGAATGACTCTCGCAAAGCGAGAAATACGGGGAAAGCGCAAAAAAGCGCGGGAATGGAGCCGACCATTCCCGCGCTTTTGCAGGTTACACCGTGGGATACTCGCCATCCCAGAGCACCTTGCGGAACTTCATGGGATCGGTGTTGCCTTCGGTGGAGAAGAGCAGCACCTGGCTGAACCGGTCGAGACCCAGGTAGTCCCGAAGATCCTTGTATTCGTCGGTCTCCATCAATGCCGCGATAAGACCCATGCCAACGGCGCCGGATTCGCCGGAGATCACCGTGGGATCGCCCTTCACCGGCACGCCCAGCATCCGCATGCCCCGGGCGCTGACCCAGTCGGGGCAGGAGACGAAGGCGGAGACGTGGTTTCTCAGGATATCCCAGGAGATGATGTTGGGCTCGCCGCAGGCAAGACCGGCCATGATGGTTTTGAGATCACCCTCGACGATACGAGGGTTGCCGTCGCCGGCCAAAGCACCCTCATAGAGACAGTCAGCTGCGCGAGCCTCCATAACGATGAACTTGGGCGGATCATTGGGGAAGAGGTTGGTGAAGAAGCCGACCACCGCGCCGGCCAGGGAGCCGACGCCGGCCTGGATGAATACATGGGTGGGACGATTCACGCCGATTTGCCGCATCTGCTCAGCGGCCTCGCTGGCCATGGTGCCATAGCCCTGCATGATCCAGGTGGGGATCTCCTCGTAGCCCTCCCAAGCAGTGTCCTGTACAATGACGCCATGGTGGGTGGCAGCCGCCTCAGCGGCGGCCATGCGAACGCATTCGTCGTAGTTCACGTCCTCAATGGTCACCTGGGCGCCTTCCTTGGCGATGTTCTCAAAGCGTGCCTGGCTGCTGCCCTTGGGCATATGTACCACAGCCTTCTGCCGCAGCTTATGCGCTGCCCAGGCCACGCCGCGGCCATGGTTTCCGTCGGTGGCGGTGAAGAAGGTTGCCTGGCCAAACGCCCGCTCCAGCTCTTCACTGGTGAGGTAGTCGTAGGTCATCTCGGCCACGTGCCGCCCCATCTGGTGGGCGATGTAGCGTGCCATGGCGAAGGAGCCGCCCAATACCTTGAATGCGTTGAGACCAAAGCGGAAGGACTCGTCCTTGACGAACAGGCCGCCCAGACCCAGATACTGCGCCATGCCGTCAAGCCGAGCCAGGGGCGTGATGGAATATTGGGGGAAACTGGAGTGGAAATATCGCGCTTTGGCCACCTCGTGAAGCGCCATAATGGGGAGGTTTTTGTCCGCGCTGGGGGGCATGTGATTGTCAATCCATTTGATTTTCTCTTTCATATTGAATCTCCTGCGCATAAAAATTTTTTAGCACAAATGAATTTTCTTTGTCGTCAAGAAAAGCATACCATAAATTCCTGGAAAGTCAAGAGTGCGGCGGGAAAATTTCCGAGAATCGGAAATGAAAACGTTGCCAAGTTGAATTGTAAAATGTGCATAAAGAAATGATGACAAATGGCACTGCTATTGATTTTTCTCACAATTCCAAGTATAATAATGAACGTGAACAACAGGTTCCTTGTCCCATTTTTGATGAAGGAGGGAGATAGTATGCAGCCAACGGACAAACACTACCAGGATTATGTGCAGATCCTGCGGGAAGAGCTTGTGCCGGCCATGGGGTGTACGGAGCCCATTGCCATTGCCTATGGAGCGGCTAAGGCACGGGAAGTGCTCGGCAGCATTCCTGAGCGTGTCTTGGTGGAGGCAAGCGGCAATATCATCAAGAACGTCAAGAGCGTTGTCGTCCCCAATACCGGCGGCCTTCACGGCATTGAGGCATCTGCGGCAGCGGGCATTGTAGCCGGTAAGGCAGACTTGATGCTCGAAGTCATTTCCCAGGTGACCGACGCGGAAAAGGATGCCATCCGTGACTACATGGCCAATCACAAGATTGAGGTTCGCCCGGCGGAAGGGGATATCGTCTTTGATATCATTCTCACGCTCTGGGCAGGGGAGGACAGCGTCAAGCTGCGCATCTCGGACTTCCACACCAACATCGTCTATATCGAGAAGAATGGCGAGGTGCTGCTGGAAGCCGGCCACAGCTGCGCGGAGACGCCCACCGAGGCGCTCACCGATCGCAGCTTCATGTCAGTAGAGGGCATTCTCGAGTTTGTGGAGACCATGAACGTGGACGATGTCCGGGAGATGGTGGAGCGGCAGATCGACTACAACTACGCCATCGCCGAGGAGGGCATTCGAAACGACTGGGGCGCCAATATTGGCTCGGTGCTGCTCCGGCACAATGGGGACGATGTGGCCACCCGCGCCAGAGCCATGGCGGCTGCTGGCTCCGATGCCAGAATGAGCGGCTGTGAGATGCCGGTCATCATCGCCTCGGGCAGCGGCAACCAGGGAATCACGGCTTCGGTGCCGGTGATTGTCTTTGCTAAGGCACTGGGCGTGGATCACGATACCATGGTGCGTGCCGTCACTCTTTCGGATCTCCTGACGATCCATTTAAAAACGGGCATTGGCCGTCTCTCGGCCTACTGCGGCGCGGCCAGCGCCGGCTGCGCCAGCGGCGCCGCCATTGCCTGGCTCCACGGCGGCGGCTATGCGGAGATCGCCCATACCCTGGTCAACTCCCTTGCCACCATCTCCGGCATGGTCTGCGACGGCGCCAAGCCCTCCTGCGCGGCCAAGATTGCCCTGGCGGTGGAGACGGGTCTCCTGGGCTACCATATGTACCAGGATGGCCAGCAGTTCTATGGCGGCGAGGGTATCGTCACCAAGGGCGTTGAGAACACCATCCGCAATGTCGGCCGTCTGGGACACACGGGCATGCGGGAAACGGACAAGGAAATTATTCGCATTATGACTGGATTATAAGAGAAATTTGGAGGAAAAGAAAGATGAAAGTATTGAAGAGTCTCCCGTTCCGCCTGTTGGTGGGCGTGGTGCTGGGTATTGTGGTGGGTCTTCTGATCCCCGATGTCTCCAAGATGACGCCTGAGCAGGCAGCCCTTCCCAGTGCGGTGCTGCAGATCATCGTGACTGTGAAGTTTATCCTCAATCAGCTGATCTCCTTCTGCGTGCCGCTGATTATCATCGGCTTTATCGCGCCTTCCATTGTGAAGCTGGGCTCTAACGCCTCCCGGATGCTGGGCATTGCGCTGATTCTGGCCTATGTCTCCTCTCTGGGTGCCGCCCTCTTCTCCATGGGCGCCGGCTTTGCCATCATCCCCAGCCTGAACATCGTCTCCACCGTGGAGGGTCTGAAGGAAGTCCCCGAGGCGATTTTCCAGCTGGAGATCCCCGCCATCATGAGCGTCATGAGCGCCCTGGTGTTCTCTATTCTAATCGGCCTGGCTGCCACCTGGGTCAAGGCAAAGACCATTTCCAGCGTACTCCAGGAGTTCCAGGATATCGTGTTGAAGATCGTCACCAAGGTTATCATCCCCATCCTGCCCATCTTCATTGCCTGCACCTTCTGCACGCTGTCCTATGAGGGAACCATCACCAAGCAGCTTCCCATCTTCCTCATTGTCATCATCATTGTCATGATCGGCCATTATATCTGGATGGCTCTGCTGTACGGCATCGCCGGTGCGTATTCCAAGACCAATCCCATCGAGGTGGTCAAGCACTATGGCCCGGCCTACCTCACTGCTGTGGGCACTATGTCCTCTGCCGCCACCCTGGCTGTTGCCCTGCGCTGCGCCAAGAAGGCCACGACCCTCCGTGGTGATATGGTCGACTTCGGTATCCCGCTGTTTGCCAACATCCATCTCTGCGGCTCTGTTCTGACGGAAGTCTTCTTCGTCATGGTGGTCTCCAAGATTCTCTACGGCGCGCTGCCGGCACCCGGCACCATGGTGCTCTTCTGCGTGCTGCTGGGCGTGTTCGCAGTCGGCGCTCCCGGCGTCCCCGGCGGCACGGTCATGGCCTCTCTGGGTCTCATCATCTCCGTCCTGGGCTTCGATGATACCGGCACGGCTCTGATGCTCACCATCTTCGCCCTGCAGGATTCCTTCGGTACCGCCTGCAACGTCACCGGCGACGGTGCTTTGACCCTGATCCTCACCGGCTACGTCAAGAAGCACAACATCAAGGAAGAAAAGATCGACTTTGCCATGTAAAAGTCTACGCAAAAACCGCGGCTCCTGAAGAGAGTTTCCATAAGAAAACTTGAAAATACCTGTTAAATCTATTTTTATGAGGGCTGCGGAAAATGGGGCGTGTCAAAGCAACTGAATAATCAGGCAGAAACAGGGTGTTGTCTAGCATGACAGCGCCCTTTTCTGTTTCCCCAGCCAAGCTGCATCTTTTGAAAACAGTCTGCGTTTTTTCTTTTTAACGACAACCGACACCTTGACACCGGATATAG
>DVGD01000255.1 GCA_018712905.1 Candidatus Avoscillospira stercoripullorum
CTCCGCGCCATGAAAAAGCGCTACCCCAACGACGAGCTGTTCTTGTGCATGGGGACGGACATGCTCTTGTCCTTTGACAGCTGGTATCACCCCAAGGAGATCTGCTCGCTGTGCCAGGTTGTCATGGCGCATCGCACCGACATCGACGAGGCCGCTCTGGCGGACTTCTCCCAGACCTTCCGCAAGCGCTATGGAAAGACCCCCATTTTCCTCCCCAACGATTTTCTGGAGCTCTCTTCCACCACCGTGCGCCGCCTGCTCATTCTCGGCGGAGCGGCGGACGACCTGAGCCCCAAGGTCTACGAGGCCATTCTGGCGCAGGGACTCTACGGCACCTGCCGCAACCGGAAGAATCTGCCCTTTGAGGATCTCAAGCGGGAGAGCCTGGCGCTCCACAACGAGGGACGGGTCAAGCATGTCATCGGCTGCAGTGAGACGGCCGAGGCCTTGGCCAAGATTTACGGCGCCAACCCGGTGGATGCTGCCCGGGCGGGCATTCTCCACGATGTTACCAAGGCATTGAGCGGCCTGGAGCAGTTGCACCTTTGCAAAACATATGGTATCATAGTCGATGATTTCCTGAAGACCCACACCAAGCTCCTCCACGCTCCCACGGCAGCTGTGGTGGCGCAGCGGGTGTTTGGTGAGAATGAAGCAGTATGCAGTGCCATCCGCTGGCACACCTCCGGCCGGGCGAATATGTCCACGCTGGAAAAGATCATTTACGTAGCCGATTATATGGAGCCCAATCGTGATTTCCCGGGCGTGAAGGAGCTGAGAAAGCTCGCCTATTCCGATTTGGATGCGGCGCTGCTTTTGGGATTGGAAATGACCCAGGAGCATTTGGCGCAGCAGGGCGCGCCCATGGGCAAGGCCTCCCTGGAGGCCATCGCGTATTTAAAAACTGGAAAGGATGCTACATGAAACTATTTGGCTCTAAGCACGGCGGCGCCTTCGCCTCCGGCCGAAAGAAACAGGAGAAGACCGAGGCGCCGTCTCGTTCCACTCCCCGCAAGCACCGGTTAACCGGTATCCAGCGGGGTGCCATATTGCTGGCAGCCAGCGTGATGGTGCTGGCGATCACCGTGGTGGCGGTGTACCGTGATTTTGTCAAGCCGATGGCCATCAAGCAGCCTACGCTTCCCGATACCACCGACAGTGAGACCGACGACCAGGAGGTCTTCACCCCGCCCACTACCATTGAAATTGAAACGCAGATCGATGAGGACACCGGCGAAGAGATCGAGCTGGAGGTGGAGGTGCCCGCCGCCCACAAGGAGGGCTTTTACAACATCCTCATCTGCGGCACCGACGATGACGGCGGCCGCACGGATACCATCATGATTGCCCGGCTGGACACCACCGATCACACCGTGGCGCTCATGAGCATCCCGCGGGATACGCTGATTTCCGGTAACTACTCCGTGCCCAAGATCAACTCGGTCTACGGCGCCGGCGGCATGGGCAACGACGGTATGGAAGCCCTCAAAACCAAGCTTGCCCAGATGCTGGGCTTCGAGGTGGACGGCTACGTGCTGGTGAAGCTGGACGTATTCATCCAGCTGGTGGATCTGGTGGGCGGCGTGGAGTTTGACGTGCCCCAGCGGATGTACTACTCCGATCCCACCCAGGATCTCTATATTGATCTCCAGCCCGGCCTCCAGACCCTCAACGGCGAGCAGGCCATGGGCTTGGTGCGGTTCCGCAAGGGCTACGCCACCCAGGACATCATGCGCACCCAGGTGCAGCAGCAGTTCCTCCAGGCGCTGGCCAAGAAGTATCTCTCGGCGACCACCCTCACCAAGCTGCCGGAGCTGGCGGATCTGTTCTTTGAAAATGTCACCACCGACATGACCGTGGGCAACATGGTCTACTTCGGCCAGGAGCTTTTAAAGTGCGATTTTGACAACTTGTTCACCTACACCCTGGAGGGCGAGGCGGTCATGGTGAACGGCGCGTCCTGCTATGCCATTTACCTCAATAAGACCCTGGACGTGGTCAACGAGTATTTTAATCCCTATGACGTGGATATCACCGCGGCCAATGTGAGTATCCGCACGCCGGAATCCGTCTATTCCGGCTCTTCCAGCTCGTCTGGTACGTCCAGCTCCACCACGACCACGCCGGAGACGCCCGCAGAGGAGACCCCCGAAGAGACGCCGGAGGAACCCACCGAGGAGACGCCCGAGACACCCACCGAGGAGACACCCACTGAGGAGACGCCCACGGAGGATCCGGTGGAGGACTTCAACCCCCTGGATCCTGTGGAGCCGACCGGCGAGGGCGAGACGTCCTGGCCGTAACGAAAATCAATGTGCCCTGAGAAGCACTGCTTCCGCCGGGGCAAAGAAAGGAAGTGCCCGATATGATGACACCGAAAGAAGTGGCCGCCGTAGCGGCAAAGGCGCTGGATGACCGCAAGGGCGTGGATATCCGCCTCTTGGAGATCACCGATGTGACCACCCTGGCTGATTATTTCCTCATCTGCACCGGTACGTCCAGCACCCACGTCAAGAGCCTGTGCGACGCGGTGGAGGAGGCCATGGACAACGCCGGCGAGCCTGCTCTCCGCCGGGAGGGACACCGCAGCGGCACCTGGGTTCTTCTGGACTTTGGGTGCCTGGTGGTGCATGTGTTCACCGAAGAGACGCGGCAATTCTACGATCTGGAGCGGCTGTGGGGCGATGCAAAGCCTGTGGCGCTTTCCGATATCCTGCCGCAGTAAGAAAGCAAAGACTTTAATAAAAGGTGAGATAGAAGCAATGAAGTACGATTTTACCCGCATAGAGCACAAGTGGCAGAAAATCTGGGAGGAGCAGAAGCCCTTTGCCGCCATTACCGGCGACAAGCGCAAGAAGTTCTATGGCCTCATCGAGTTCCCGTACCCTTCCGGCCAGGGACTTCACGTGGGACATCCCCGTCCCTTTACGGCCATGGACATCATCTGCCGGAAAAAGCGCATGGAGGGCTACAATGTCCTGTTCCCCATCGGCTATGACGCCTTTGGCCTGCCCACGGAGAACTATGCCATCAAGAACCACATCCACCCTGCCATCGTCACCAAGCAGAACATCCAGCGCTTCCGCTCCCAGCTCAAGATGCTGGGCTACTCCTTCGACTGGGATCGCGAGATCGACACCACCGACCCCAGCTACTACAAGTGGACCCAGTGGATCTTCCTCAAGCTGTGGGAGCACGGCCTTGCCTATAAGGCCACCATGCCGGTGAACTGGTGCACCAGCTGCAAGTGCGTCCTGGCCAACGAAGAGGTGGTCAACGGCGTGTGCGAGCGCTGCGGCAGCGAGGTCATCCGCAAGGAGAAGAGCCAGTGGATGCTGCGCATCACCAAGTATGCCCAGCGGCTCATCGACGATCTGGACGATGTGGACTTCATCGAGCGGGTAAAGATTCAGCAGCGCAATTGGATCGGCCGCTCCACCGGCGCTGAGGTGGACTTTGCCACCACCGCCGGGGACACCCTGCGCATCTTCACCACCCGCGCCGACACCCTCTTTGGCGCCACCTACATGGTCATCTCCCCGGAGCACCCCTTTGTGAAGAAGTGGGCGGACAAGATTGAAAACTACGATGCCGTCTCGGCCTATGTGGACGAGGCCGCCCACAAGTCCGACTTTGAGCGCTCGGAGCTCAGCAAGGAGAAGACCGGCGTGAAGCTCGAAGGCGTCCGCGCCATCAACCCCGTCAACGGCAAGGAGATCCCCATCTTCATCTCCGACTATGTCCTGGTGACCTACGGCACCGGCGCCATCATGGCTGTCCCGGCGCACGATGACCGCGACTGGGAGTTTGCCAAGAAGTTCGGCTGCGAGATCATCGAGGTGGTCAAGGGCGGCGACGTGGAGAAGGCCGCCTTCACCCTCAAGGACGACACCGGCATTCTCGTGAACTCCGACTTCCTCAACGGCCTCACGGTCAAGGAGGCCATCCCCACCATGATTAAATGGCTGGAGGAGAAGGGCGTCGGCGAGGAGAAGGTCAACTACAAGCTCCGCGACTGGGTCTTCTCCCGGCAGCGGTACTGGGGCGAGCCCATCCCCATGGTGAACTGCCCCAAGTGCGGCTGGGTGCCCCTGCCCGAGAGCGAGCTGCCCCTGGTGCTGCCCAATGTGGAGAGCTACGAGCCCACCGACACCGGCGAGTCGCCCCTCTCTAAGATGACCGACTGGGTCAACTGCAAGTGCCCCAAGTGCGGCGGCGACGCCCAGCGGGAGACCGATACCATGCCTCAGTGGGCTGGTTCTTCCTGGTATTACCTCCGGTATATGGATCCCCACAATGATAAGGCGCTTGCCTCCAAGGAAGCGCTGGAGTACTGGAGCCCCGTGGACTGGTACAACGGCGGCATGGAGCACACCACGCTCCACCTGCTCTATAGCCGCTTCTGGCACAAGTTCCTCTATGATATCGGCGTGGTGCCTACCAAGGAGCCCTATCAGAAGCGCACCAGCCACGGCATGATCCTCGGCGAGGGCGGCGAGAAGATGAGTAAGTCTCGCGGCAACGTGATCAACCCCAACGACATCGTCGATCAGTACGGCGCCGACACCATGCGCCTGCACATCATGTTCATCGGCGACTTTGAAAAGGCCGTCTCCTGGTCCAACGAGGCCGTCAAGGGCTCCAAGCGGTTCCTGGATCGCTGCTGGAACCTCCAGGAGACCTGCTCTAATGACGAGGCGATTTCCGCCGCCAACGAGTCCATTCTCCACAAGACCATCAAGAAGGTCACCCAGGACATCGACGAGCTCAAGATGAATACCGCCATTGCCGCCCTCATGACCATGGTCAACGAGTTCTATGCCAACGGCTGCACCAAGGGCGACGTGGAGCAGCTGCTGCTCCTCCTGAGCCCCTTCGCGCCGCACATGGTCGAGGAGATGTGGGAGAACATGGGCTTTGCCGCCAAGTACGGCAAGATGGCCTGCCAGATGGAGTGGCCGGAGCACGACGAGAGCAAGACCGTGGACGCCAAGGTGGTCATGGCCGTGCAGGTGCAGGGCAAGCTCAAGGGCACCATCGAAGTGCCCACCGACAGCGACGAAGCCACTGTGGTCTCTGCCGCCATGGCCATGGAGAAGGTGCAGCGCCTTGCCGAGGGCAAGAAGCTCGTGAAGACCATTCTGGTGCCCAACAAGCTGGTCAACCTGATTTTTAAATAATGCTTGACAAAATGCGCCGTTCTGACTATAATTATTGTGCTGTTTGAACAGCCCTGAACGTATCCAGGATTGAGCCGGATACATGGAGGGAGGGAAACGATCAATGTCTGAAATTCACGTAAAAGAAAATGAATCTCTGGAGTCCGCTCTGAAGCGGTTTAAGCGCAGCTGCGCCAAGGCCGGCGTCATTCAGGAGGTCAAGAAGAGAGAGCATTATGTGAGTCCCAGCCTGAAGCGGAAGCAGAAGTCCGAGGCTGCCCGCAAGAACAAGAGAAAGTTCTATTGATCTCTCTCCGCAAGC
>DVGD01000256.1 GCA_018712905.1 Candidatus Avoscillospira stercoripullorum
GACGGCCGTCCACCACGGCCTTGGCATACTCGGCGATCTTGCCGTTGAGGTTTTCAAAGGTCTCGTCCTGGGCGGCCTCCACGGCGTCCTTGGGGCACACGCCGATGCACCGGCCGCAGCCGACGCACTTATCATAGTCGATGGTGCATTTGCCGTTTTCAATCTGGGGGCCGTCGTGGGCGCAGATCTTCTTGCACGCGCCGCAGCCGATGCACTTCTCCTGATCCACAATGGGCTTGCCGGCGGAGTGCATCTCCATCTTGCCGGCGCGCGAGCCGCTGCCCATGCCCAGGTTCTTGAGGGCGCCGCCGAAGCCCGCCATCTCATGCCCCTTGAAGTGGTTGAGGGAGATGACGATGTCGGCATCCATGATGGCGCGGCCGATCTTGGCGGTTTTACAGAGGGTACCGCCCACCACCGGCACCTCCACATCGTCGGTGCCCTTCAAGCCGTCGGCAATGAGGATCTGGCAGCCCGTGGCATAGGGGCTGAAGCCGTTGAGGAGCGCCGTGTCCAGGTGATCCAGGGCGTTCTTCCGGGAGCCCACGTAGAGGGTGTTGCAGTCGGTGAGGAAGGGGTAGCCGCCCAGCTCCTTGACATAGTCGGCCACGTACCGGGCGAAGTTGGGGCGCAGGAAGGCCAGGTTGCCCAGCTCGCCGAAGTGAATCTTGATGGCCACATACTTCCCCTGGAAGTCAATTTTGTCCATCCCCGCGGCCTTCATGAGCTTGCGGAGCTTCGTCTGGTGGTTCTGGCCGTTCTTCATGCGGAAATCGGTAAAATACACGGCAGCACGTTCCATGAAAGTGTCCTCCTAATCGTTCTGAATGGAAACTCGATATTACTACTATACCGGCTTTCTCCCCCGGTGTCAAATGGCTGGGGCGAAAAAAAGAGTGTAGATATTCCACCCCGGCTCTGGTATAATAATAAAGAATCGAAACATTCCGGCCAGTGCCGGGGAAGGGATGGCGGTATGGGATTTTCGCAGCTCCTGGGCAACGAGCACCTCAAGGCGCAGCTCTCTGCCGCCTTCGCGCACGATAAGCTTTCGCACTGCTTCCTCCTGACCGGCCCCGAGGGCTCCGGCAAGCACACCTTGGCGCGGCTTCTGGCTGCGGCCATGGAGTGCGAAGGCAAGGATCGCCCCTGCTGCGCCTGTGCCGCCTGCCGGAAGGTGCTCTCGGACATCCACCCCGACGTCATCACCGTGGACACCCCCGAGCGCAAGACCGTGCCCGTGGAGCGCATCCGCGCCCTCCAGGCCGACGCCTACATCCGCCCCAACGAGGGCGCCAGGAAGGTCTACCTCCTGCCCCGCGCCCAGGCGCTCACCGAGAGCGCCCAGAATGCCCTTTTAAAGCTCATCGAGGAGCCGCCGCCCTACGGCGTCTTCCTCCTGCTCACCGACAACCCCGAAAAGCTCTTGCCCACGGTGCGAAGCCGCTGCCAGCTCCTGCGCCTTTCGCCCCTCTCTCCCGCCCAGGCGCTGCCTGCCTTAAAGGAGCGCTTTCCAGGCCGGGACGAGGCCACGCTCCTTTCGGCGCTGCGCCAGGGCGGCGGGTACCTCGGCCCCGCGGCGGCGCTTCTAGAAGACGAAGCCCTCACCCAGGAGACGGCGGCGCTGGTCAAAGCCCTCGCCAGCCGGGATTCTTTGGCACTCACCACGGTTTTGGCGGGACTGGAGCGGCGCAGCCGCGAGGAGCTCACGGCGCTTTTGCTGGAGTGGAAGAGCCTCTTCACCCGCGCCCTTACCTCCCGCACCGGCCTGCTGGCGTCCAAGGAGGCCGCCGCGTTGGCCGCGGCGCTCTCGGCGTCCGCCCTTTACCGCGGCGCCAAGGCCGTGGATCGCGGCTTGGAGGCCGCCGCCTCCAACGTGGGCGCTGGGCACCTGTGCGGCTACCTGGCCGCGGAACTGACCGAGGCCGTCACCCGTTAAATTTTCAGCTGTTTCACACAGAGTAAGGAGAACACATGCTAGACCAGGAAAACACCCCCCTCCGCCCCGAAGAGACGGAGATCCCCCAGGCGCTGCTGCCCGAGGACGATGGCGACATGGTGACCGTGGCCGACATCCACTTCCGCAGCAACACCAAGGTATATTTCTTTGACCCCGGTGAATTGACCCTCAAGCCCGGCGACCACGTCATCATCGACACCGCCCGGGGGCTGGAGTACGGCATCTGCGCCGCCGGAAACCACACTGTGCCCCGCCGGGACATCGTGCCGCCCCTTCGGCAGGTTGTGCGCCTGGCCACGGAGAAGGACGAGCGCATCAACGCCGAAAACGAGCAAAAGGAGAAGCGCGCCTACGAGGTCTGCCTGCAAAAAATCCGCGACCACGGCCTGGACATGCAGCTGGTGTCGGCGGAGTGCGCCTTCGACGGCAGCAAGATCCTCTTTTTCTTCACCGCCGACGGGCGAGTGGACTTCCGGGAGCTGGTGAAAAACCTCGCCTCAGTGTTCCGCACCCGCATTGAGCTCCGGCAGATCGGCGTAAGAGACAAGGCCAAGATGGTGGGAGGCCTGGGCATGTGCGGCCGTCCCTTCTGCTGCCGGGAGTTTTTGGACGACTTCCAGCCCGTGTCCATCAAGATGGCCAAGACCCAGAATTTGAGCCTTAACCCCACCAAGATCTCCGGCACCTGCGGCCGGCTCATGTGCTGCCTCAAGTATGAGCAGGAGGCCTACGAGGATCTCCTCAAGACCAGCCCGAAAAACGAGTCCTTTGTGGACACCGTGGACGGCCGGGGCACGGTGGTGGACGTGAACCTCCTCAAGCAGACCGTCCGGGTGCGGATGGAGGACGCGCCGGACACCATCAACACCTACAAAAACACCGAAATCGTGGTGCTGCGCAACGGCAAGGCCAAGAAGAACGACCCGCCCATCCCCAAGGATTTGGCGCCTCTGTCCTCCCTGCCCAAGATCGTCAAGAAGCGCGAGCCCATGCCCGAGGCGCTGCCCGAGGTGATGTTCCAGGGCGAATCCCTCACGGCGGAAAAGCCCGCGCAGCCGCCGGTGCAGGAAGCTGCGCCCCAGCGCAGCCGGCGCCGCCGCCGCAAGCCCCAGGGCGAGCGCCCCGAGGGGCAGAAGCCGGCGGAAAAACCGGCCGAAAAGCCCCAGAAGGCAGAAAAGCCGGAAAAGACCGAAAAGCCGGACAAGCCGCGCCAGGAGAAGAAGCCCCGTCCCGAGGGCGAAAGCGCTCCTGCCGGTGAGACGCCCCACCGCCGCCGTCGCCGCCGCCCCCGTGGCGGCAGCAAGCCCGGCGGTACGCCGCCCGAGGCCGGCGCATAATCAAAACACGCGCGCTGCAGCTTAGATGCCGCAGCGCGCGTTGATTTTGCCGTCATACAATGTTGTAGGGGCGGCTATTAGCCGCCCGCTGGTACCAGGCCGCTTTGCGGCGCGGGCGGCCATTCATGCCGCCCCTACGGCAAATCCGGGAGCGTGTCTGTAGGGGCGGCCTTTATGGCCGCCCGTGCCAGTTTGCTCTTCGGACGATTCGGGCGGCGGCGTAGCCTGCCGCCAGTCCCACCAGGGCGCCCGCCAGGACGTCGGTGGGATAGTGCACCACCAGATAGAGCCGGGAAAGTCCCATCAGCACGGGAAACAGCCACAGCCACCACCGCCAGGGACGTTTTAACAGGAAAAAGAGCGCCGCCGTGGCCGCCATGGCCGCGGTGGTGTGCCCCGAGGGGAAGGAGGCGTCGGATTCTATCATGGCGCCGGCCTCCAGCCACCATTGGTGAAGAAGCCTTCCTTCATCGGCATAGGGTCTTGCCCGCTCCACCAGGGGCTTTAAGACCACATTGGTCACCAGCGCCCCCAGCGCCAGCGCCAGAAGCACCCCCGCGCCCAGCCGCCGGGTGGGACGCAGCGCCAGAAGCACCAGTCCCAGCAAAATCAGCGCAATCCCACCGGCGCCCAGCGCCGCCAAAAGCCGCGCCAGGGGGTCGAGGATCGTCCCCGCCCAGGCCTGCTGCAAGCCGTGGATGGCGCCGAGGATCGCCTGGTCAAAGCCCGAAAAGACCTCATCGAGCCACATGGCCGCCATACAAGTCCCTCCTTCTAGCAAAGAATGAAAATGCCGGAGGGTGTTCACTCTCCGGCGTGGTGCGGGCATGGGGACTCGAACCCCAACGCGTAAGCACGAGAACCTAAATCTCGCATGTCTACCAATTCCATCATGCCCGCGCATGGTGCTAGGATGTATCTTATCATACCCCGCCGGGTCTGTCAACGGGGCGCGTTTGCCGGGGAACGACACACGGGCGGCTGCAAAACGGCCAGCTATTCCCGCAAATTATGTCGAATAATTGGAGGTTTTTACAGAAAATATGGAAAAATTCTACTTTTCTGTTGTCAGCGTCTTGGTGGCTGGATATAATAGAGTAAATAACTGTCCGCAGCGCCGTGCCCGAAGCGCAAGA
>DVGD01000257.1 GCA_018712905.1 Candidatus Avoscillospira stercoripullorum
AGCATTGCGCCCAGGTTGCCGTGACCCAGACCAACCTTGCGGTCCTCAGCCACGGAGCCGTCCAGGCAGAAGCTCTGGAGGCCCACGCCGATGAGCTTTGCAGCCTCGGCAGCGGTCTTCACGCCGGACTTGATGGCGATGGCGGCGCCCACGCAGTAGGCCCAGCAGGCGTTCTCAAAGCAGATGGGCTGGATGCCCTTGACTATCTCGTAGGGGTCGAAGCCCTTGGCCTTGCAGATCTCTCTGCACTCTTCCACAGAACCGATGCCGTACTGAGCGAGGACGCCATTGATTTTGTTAATTCTTCTCTCGTAACTTTCAAACAAAGCCATTTTCGTGTCCTCCTCTTATTCCTGACGGGGGTCAATATACTTGGCCGCATTGTCGAACTGGCCATAGTGACCCTGGGCCTTCTTCATGGCTTCCGCCGGATCGTCGCCCTTCTTGATGAAGTCCATCATCTTACCGAGGTTGATGAACTCATAGCCGACAATCTCATCGTCCTTGTTGAGGGCAACGCGGGTGACATAGCCCTCGGCCATTTCCAGGTAGCGGGGACCCTTTAACTTGGTGGCGAACATGGTGCCCACCTGGCTGCGCAGACCCTTGCCCAGATCCTCCAGAGAGGCGCCGACAGCCAGGCCATCCTCGGAGAAGGCGGACTGGGTACGGCCATAGACGATCTGCAGGAACAGCTCACGCATGGCGGTGTTGATGGCGTCGCACACCAGGTCGGTGTTGAGGGCTTCGAGAATGGTCTTGCCAATGAGGATCTCGGAGGCCATGGCGGCGGAGTGGGTCATGCCGGAGCAGCCCAGGGTTTCCACCAGCGCTTCCTCAATGACGCCGTTCTTGACGTTGAGGGTCAGCTTGCAGGCGCCCTGCTGGGGTGCGCACCAGCCCACACCATGGGTAAAGCCGGAGATGTCGCTGATTTCCTTGGCCTGCACCCACTTGCCCTCTTCGGGGATGGGAGCGGGACCATGATATGCGCCCTTGGCAACGGGACACATATGCTGAACTTCGGTAGAGTAAATCATATGGACTTCTTCCTTTCCAAAATAGTTCCATAGTCCTTTGGGGCTTGTCCTGTGGACATTTATACCCAAATTAACAAGAATAGTATACCGAATCCTTTTGCATAAGTCAAGCGATAGACAATCGGCCGAATCCGTGGTATCATGGAAGCGATTGATTTTGCGAGGTGCGGAATGATGATTTTTCTTGGCCTTATTCTCATTGTTATAGGAATTTTCAACTGTAAAGGCAATATTTCCACCATTCACTGGTATAACCGCCGAAAAGTCTCCGAGGCGGATCGCCCGGCTTATGGAAAATGGATGGGACTGGGCACCATCCTCTGCGGCGCCGGCTTGATGGCGGGCGGGATTTTCCAATATTTTGCACCGGAAGGCATTTGGAGTATTCCCGTGGTCGTGGGACTGGTGATCGGCCTTGGGCTGATGCTCTACGCTCAGCTCAAGTTTAACCACGGGCTTTTTTAGGAGGTGGCAAGCGTGAAAACCATCGCAGTCATTGAGGATGATCTTCCCATCGGCGACACGCTGGAAGAACTCCTTCGCCAGGAGGGCTATGGCGTGCTGCGGGCGTACTCCGGCACCGAGGCGCTCTATCTTCTTTCGTCGAAGCAGCCGGATCTCGTCTTATTGGATCTGATGCTGCCGGGGCTTCCCGGCGAGGCGGTGCTGCCGCAGATCCACGGCATTCCCGTCATCGTCCTCAGTGCCAAGGGCGACGTGCAGGACAAGGTGTCGCTCCTGCGAAGCGGCGCGGTGGACTATGTGACCAAGCCCTTCCACCCCCAGGAGCTCCTGGCGCGGATTGCCGCCCATCTGCGCGCCCCTGCTGCGCCAGACGCTCCCCTCTCCTTTGCCTCTCTCCGCTTGGATTGCTCCATCCATACCGTCTCTTCTGGATCTAAGTCCGTCCACCTCACCAAGACCGAGAGCGCCATTTTAAAGCTCCTGATGCAAAACCCCAACCAAGCCCTCTCCAAGGGCGTCATCCTCGACCGCATCAGCCTTGACACGCCCGACTGCACCGAGAGCTCTCTCAAGCAGCACGTGAGCAATTTGAGAAAAAAGCTCAAAGCCCTCTGCGGAAGAGACTACATTCAATCCGTCTGGGGAATCGGCTTTCTTCTCACAGAAGAATCTTGACCAATTCTTGACGCTTTTCTTGACCGCTTTCTGGAGGGGCGCCTGCTATGCTATGGCCATCAACCTTAGGAGGCGATTTTTTGGACTATGTACTCACCGCCACAGGCCTTGGAAAGCAATACCGGCGCTTCAAGGCACTGAGCGGTCTCTCCATCCACGTGCCCCGGGGCGCCATTTACGGCCTGGTGGGCAAAAACGGCGCCGGCAAGACCACCCTCATCCGCCTGATCTGCGGCCTGCAAACGCCCACCGCCGGGCAATATGCCATCTACGGCATCCCCCACACCGACCGCGCCATCATCACCGCCCGCCGCCGGATGGGCGCCGTGGTGGAGACGCCGTCCATCTATCTCGATCTCAGCGCCGAGGAAAATCTCAAGATGCAGTACCGCACCCTGGGACTTCCCTCCTATTCCGGCATCCCAGAGCTCCTCAAGCTGGTGGGGCTTTCGGACACGGGACGGAAAAAGGCAAAAAACTTCTCCCTGGGCATGCGCCAGCGGCTGGGTATCGCCGTGGCGCTGGCGGGCGATCCCGACTTTCTGGTGCTGGACGAGCCGGTCAA
>DVGD01000258.1 GCA_018712905.1 Candidatus Avoscillospira stercoripullorum
CAGGGACAGCTGGCGCAGGAGCTTTCCCAGCTCTACGACATCCTCTGCACCAGCATGGAGCAGATGTACCTCACCCTGGGCACCGTGCCAAGGAGCGGCGATGGCTTTTGCCGCCTGTGGCGGACGCTGCTCACCCAGTACCAGGTGGGCACCATCCCCGCCGGGCTCGACCAGGTCTATGCCGGCGCCCTGGCAGACCTCCGGCAGCGGCGCACGGGGCACCTTTTGGTGCTGGGCGCGGCGGACGGCGCCTTCCCGGCCTACAAGGGCGCTGAAGGGCTTATCACCGAGGCCGAGCGGCGCAAGCTCCTGGCCGAGGGCATTTCGTTGGCGCCCAGCCGCGCCGACCAGATGGATCAGGAGATGAGCCGCATCGCCGCGGCGCTTATGGCTGCCGAGGAGACCATCTCCCTCTCCTATGCCGGGGAGCAGCCGGCGTGGCTCTTCCGCCGGGCGGCGTCGCTGTTCCCGGAGGCCATGGCGCCGGGGGAGGAGGTCTTTCTGGATCTTTCCAGCCTGGCGGCCTGGAACCTGCGCCACGGCTGCAAGAGCCAGGATGTGGCGGGACTGCCCCAGGTGCAGGACGAGCTTTCCAGGCGGCGGGAGTATGATTTCACGCCCCTCTCCCCCGAGACGGTGCGGGGGCTCTATGGCCGGGAGCTCTATCTCTCTGCCTCCCGGATCGACAAATTTGCCGGCTGCCGCCTGGCGTACTTCCTGTCCTATGGCCTCAAGGCAGCGCCCCGGAAGCAGGCCAAGCTGGATCCCTCGGCCTTTGGCACCTTTGTCCATGCCGTGCTGGAGGAGACGGTGCGCCGGGTGGGGCAGGAGGGCGGCTTTGCAGCCGTGCCGGCCAAGCGCCTGGGAGAAATCGCCGTGGAGGAGATGGATCGCTATGCCGCAGCGCGGTTTCCCCAGCAGGCGCAGCGGGCGGCGCACCTCTTCCGCCGCGCCCGCACCGAGGTGCTGGACATTGTGGCTGACCTGGGCGAGGAACTCCGAGGAAGCAAGTTCCAGCCGGTGAGCTGTGAGCTCTCCTTTGCCGACGGCGGCGAGATGCCGGCGGTGATAGTGGAAGGAGAAAGTGCCGTAAGCAAGATCTCCGGCTTCGTGGATCGGGTGGATCTCATGGAGGAGGGCGGCAAGACCTATGTACGGGTGGTGGACTACAAGACCGGCAAGAAGGACTTTGACTTCACCGACCTTCTCTACGGTGCAGGGCTTCAAATGCTCATTTATTTGTTTGCCCTCAAGGCCTACGGCGGCGCCTATTATGGAAAGGGGGGGCTAATTCCGGCGGGGGTACTCTACCTTCCCGCCCGCAAGGAGTACCCCCTCACCCAGCCCCTGCCCTCGGACGAGGACGTGGCGGCGCTCCACGGGGAGGAGCGCCGCCGCCGGGGCTTAATCCTCGGTTGGGAGCAGGTGCTTTCGGCCATGGAAGAAGATCCCGAACATCCCCGCTATATGCCCTACCAGATGAAGAAGGGGGAGGCCGTGGGCAACCTGGCCACCAGCCGCCAGATGGCGCTGCTGGAACACCACGTCCAGCGCATGCTCATGAAGATTACCGACGCCATCGCCTCGGGGGTGGTGCGCCCCAACCCGGTGATTCGGGGGCAGGAGAGCACCTGCCGCTTTTGTGACTTCAAGACGGTGTGCCACGGCGACCTCTGCCCCCGGGAAAGCCGCGTCTACGCCGCCACCGACGCCAGGGAGTTTTGGGAGATTTTAGCGCGAGAGGAGGAGAACCATGGCTGACATTCGCCTGACTGCCGCCCAGCAGGCGGTGGTGGACAGCGAGGGCGGGGCGCTGCTGATCTCCGCCGCCGCCGGCTCGGGGAAGACCAAGGTGCTGGTGGATCGGCTCTTGAAGCGCGTTTTGGAGGGCAGCCAGCCCCACAACATCGACGAATTCCTGGTCATCACCTACACCAAGGCCGCCGCCTCGGAGCTGCGGCTGAAAATCGCCCAGGAGCTCAGCCGCCGCCTGGCCGCCGCGCCCGACGACCGCCACCTCCAGCACCAGCTCCACCGGATCTACCTGGCGGAGATCTCCACGGTGCACGCCTTCTGCGGCAATCTTCTGCGCACCTATGCCCATTTGCTGGATTTGCCCGCGGACTTCCGGGTGGCCGAGGAGGCCGAGGCCCAGGCGCTGCGGGAGAAGGTGCTCGATACCCTTTTGGAGGAGCTCTACACCGCCGAGGACAGCGACTTTCTCGCCATGGCCTCCATCTTTGGCTACGGCCGGGACGACCAGCGGCTGCCCGGCGCCATTTTGCAGATCCAGCAGGAGATGCGCTGCCGCCCGGACATGACCCGCTGGCGGCAGGAGACCCGGGAAACCCTGGACTTGAGCCGCTATGGAGACGCTGCCGAAACGCCCTGGGGCGCCTACCTTCTTTCGGAGTTTCGCCGCTTCCTCACCCGGCAGATCGAGAAATTCCAGGCGGCGCTCCAGGAGATGGCACAGTATCCCAGGATTGAAAAGGGTCTCGCGCCGTGCTTTACCGAAAATTTGCGTCAGCTGGAGGCGCTTTTGTCCTGCGAGAGCTGGGACGCGGTGGTCTCCGGCCGCGTGGAAACCTTTGGCCGGGTGGGCACCGTGCGCCAGCCCGAGGACGCGGCGGTGAAGGAGCGCCTTAGTAAGGTGCGCAGCCTCTGCTGGTCGGAACTCAAAGCCTGGCAGGAGCTCTTCTTCGCGCCCTCCCAGGCGGTGCTGGCGGACTTGCGAGAGACCACCGGCGCCCTCCAGACCCTGCTGGACGTGGCGGCGCAGTTTGACGAGGCCTATGCCGCCGAGAAAGCCCGCCGCCGGGTGCTGGACTTTTCCGACCTGGAGCACCAGGCCATCCGCCTTCTGGTGGATCGCTACACCGGCGCGCCCACGGCCACGGCGCGGGAGGTGGCCAGCCGCTATCGGGAGATTCTGGTGGACGAGTACCAGGACTCCAACGCCGTGCAGGACGTGATCTTCGAGGCCATCTCCCAGGGCGGACAGAATCGCTTTATGGTGGGCGACGTGAAGCAGTCCATCTACCGCTTCCGCCTGGCCGACCCGGGGCTGTTTTTGCAGAAATACGAGGCTTACCCCGACGAGGCCGACGCCCAGCCGGGGGAGCCCCGGAAGATCCTGCTCTCGGAGAACTTCCGCTCCAGGCCGGAGATTCTCGCCGCCTGCAACCAGGTCTTTTCCCTGGTGATGCGCCGCCGGGTGGGCGGCCTTGACTACACGGCACGGGAGGCGCTTCGCCCAGGCCGCAGCTTCCCGCCCCTGCCGGACTGCCCGGTGGAGCTCCACTGCCTCACCCACACCGGCGGTTCGGCGCCGGAGAAGAGCCGGGCGGAGGCACAGTTTGTGGCCGGACGAATCCGGGAGATGCTCGCGGCGGGAACCCCAGTCACCGAGGGCGAGGGGCTTCGCCCCATGCGGCCGGGGGATGTGGTGATCCTCATGCGTTCTCTCTCCTCCACGGCCAATGTCTATCTGGAAGCCCTGTCCCAGGCGGGGATTCCCGCGGTGTGCGACCGGGGCGGCAGCCTGCTGGAGACTTCCGAGGTGCAGATTCTGCTGGCGCTCTTGCAGCTCATCGACAACCCCCACCAGGATATCCCCCTTCTCACAGTGCTGGCAAGCCCTGTCTTCGGCTTCACCCCCGAGCAGCTGGCCAAGCCCCGGACAAAGGAGCGGCGGGAGGATCTCTTCGACGCCATCACGGCCTACGGCGGGGACTTTGCGCCCTTTTTGGAGCTTCTCGAAGCCCTGCGGGAGGACGCCAAGTGGATGCGCCTCCAGGAGCTCATGGAGAGCATCTTCCGGCGTACCGGATTTCTTTCGGTCTTCGCCGCCATGGACGATGGCTTGGGGCGGGAGCGGAACCTCCTGGCCTTTGAGAGCTTCGTCATCTCCTTTGAGCAGGGCGGGGCAAAGGCGCTGCCGGATCTTCTGTGGTATCTCCAGGAGCTCCAGGAGAGCGGCGGCCAGCTGCCGGTGCCCAAGGCGGGCGGCGGCGACGCTGTGCGGCTGATGACCATTCACAGCTCCAAGGGCTTGGAGTTTCCGGTGGTGTTTTTGGCCGATCTCTCCCGGAAATTTAACCTCCAGGACATGCGTGAGGCCATCTTGGTGGACAGCGACCTGGCACTGGGCTGTAATCGGGTGGATACAGCGCGGTTTGTGCGCTATCCCACCCTGGCCAAGTCGGCCATTGTCCGCAAAAAGACCGCCGAGGCTGTCTCCGAAGAGCTGCGGGTGCTGTATGTTGCTATGACCCGCGCCAAGGATCGGCTGGTGATGACCTACTATAGCCGCCGCCTCCAGCAAGAGCTCAAAAACCTGGCCTCCCAGCTCACCATGCCCCCCAGCGAGGAGCTTTGCGCCGCGGCCACCTGTCCGGGGCACTGGATCTTGCTCTCGGCGCTCTGCCGCACCGAGGCCGGCGCCCTCTTTGCCCTGGCCGGGGAGAGCCCGGCGTCCCAGGTCTGGGCGGACACCTGGCGCATCACCGCCGTGGATCTTGCGGAGCACGAGGCAGTCACCCAGGCGGAGACCGCTCCGCCCCTGCCTCCCACGCCGGATTTGGAGGGACTTGCCCTTCTGGGGAAGCCCTATCCCCACCGGGAGGCTGCGGCCATTCCGGCCAAGGTCACAGCCACCCAGCTCAAGGGGCGCGTCCCCGACCAGGAGGCCGCCGAGGGCGCCGTGGTCAAGGCGCCGCCGGACTTCTCCTTCCGCCGTCCCAGCTTCCTGCCCCACAAGCTCACCCCCGCCGAGCGGGGCGTGGCCACCCATCTTTTCATGCAGTTTGCCCGCTATGAGTGCCTCACCACGCCGTCGGGCATTGCCGCCGAACGGCAGCGGCTTTTGGAGGAGGCGTTTCTTACTGCTGAACAGCTGGAGGCTGTGGATGAAAAAGCGGTGCTGGAATTTTTCACCGCGCCGCTGGGGCAGTGGCTTCTCTCTCAGGAGGAGGTGCGCCGGGAGTTTAAATTCTCCCTGCTGGTGGACGCCGCGGAGGTGGGCTACCAGGTAGAAGGGGAGACCTTGATGCTCCAGGGCGTGGTGGACTGCTTTGTGGTGGAGCCCGACGGCCTCACCATCCTGGATTTCAAAACGGATCGGGTGGGGGAGAAAAGCATCCAGGCGCGAGCCCAGGACTATACGCCCCAGATCCGCGCCTATGGAAAAGCCCTCTCCACCATCTACAACCTGCCGGTAAAGCGGCTGATTCTCTACTTCTTCGCCACGGGAACCGCCGTGGAGGTGGAGGCATAAAAAAGAAAAGCCTCCCCTTGGTGCCCAAGGGGAGGTGGTATGCGAAGCATACCGGAGGGGATCAGAACGACCGGTGACTGCAAGCTGACAACCCCTCAGTCATGGCGCTTGCGCCATGCCAGCTCCCCTTTACAGGGGAGCCTTTGGCGCGGTGCGTTCGGCGCTACAGAGCGCTTCCGAGTTTTTCGTAGGGGCGGGGTTCATCCCCGCCCGCTTGTTTACTGCCCCCGCGTGCGGATGGTTTTGACAATCTGGATGATGACCGTGGGCAAAATCGCCAGCCCCAGGCACTGTGCCAGCTGCCCCAGGGCAAAGCTTGGCGAAACCTGGAAGAGCCCTTGCAGTCCCGGCACAATCAGCACTGCCAGTAAGAGTACCACACCGGCCAGGAAGGCCCAAACCGAGTAGGGATTGGTGGAGAACTTGAGGCGGAAGATGGGCTCGGCGCCGCGGCAGTTGAAGCCGTGGAAGAGCCGCGCCAGGGTGAGGGTGGCGAAGGCCATGGTGGAGGCCAGCGCCGCGTCGCCGCCCTGGTAGCCCAGGTAGAAGGCTGCCATGGTGACGATGGCAATGAGCAGACCCTGAAGGCCAATGCGTCCCAGCAGTCCCTTGGAGAGGATGGGCGCCTTGGGATCCCGGGGCTTGCGGTGGAGGAGGCCGCTGCGGGCGGGCTCCATGCCGATGGCAATGGCCGGGAGGGAGTCGGTGAGCAGGTTGATGAACAATAGATGCACCGGCTGGAAGGGCACCGGCAGCGCCAGCAGAGACGCGTAGAGCACGCAGAAGATACCCGCGGCGTTGCCCGAGAGCAGGAACTGGATGGCGTTTTTGATGTTCTCATAGACGCTTCTGCCGTTGACCACCGCTTTGACGATGGTGGCAAAGTTGTCGTCGGCCAGGATCATGGCGGCGGCGTCCTTGGAGACCTCGGTGCCGGTGATGCCCATGGCCACGCCGATGTCGGCCTTCTTGAGGGCGGGGGCGTCGTTGACGCCGTCGCCGGTCATGGCCACGATCTTGCCCCGGCGCTGCCAGGCGTCCACGATGCGGATTTTATGCTCCGGCGACACCCGGGCGTAGACCGAGATGTGTTCCAGGCGCTCATCCAGCGCCGTGTCGCTGAGCTGGTCGAGCTCCACACCCGAGAGGGCTTCGTCCCCCTCCTGGAAAATGCCCAACTGCCGGGCAATGGCCGTGGCGGTGACCTTGTGGTCGCCGGTAATCATAATGGTGCGGATGCCGCCGGTCTTGGCATCGGCCACGGCGGCCACGGCCTCGGGACGGGGCGGATCGATCATGGAGATGAGGCCGATGAAGGTGAGATCCTGCTCATCGTCCAGGGTCAAGGGACGCACGGAATCCAGCGCCTTTTCCGCGAAGGCCAGCACCCGCAGACCGGCCTCCGAAAGGCTCTGGTTGACGGCGAGAATCTCCGCCTTCTTCTCCGCGGTGAGCGCCACGGCGCCCTGGGAGGTGAGGAGCTTGCTGGAGCGATCCAGCAGCACGTCGATGGCGCCCTTGGTGTAGAGGGTGGGAACGCCCTCGATGTCGTGGAGAGTGCTCATGAGCTTGCGGTCGGAATCGAAGGCCAGCTCGGAAAGGCGGGGATGCTGGGCGCGGTAGTCCTCCTCCACCACGCCGAACAGCTCGCCCAGCATCACCAGCGCCACCTCGGTGGGGTCGCCGATGGAGGTGCCGTGCACTTCGTCGTTGGTGGCGTCGCTGGCCAGAAGGGCAGACTTCAGAAGCTGCCGCTGGACGTTGTTTGCCAGCTGGAGGTCTTTTCCCTCCAGCAGCGCGCCGTCGGCGTAGATCTTCTGGGGCGTCATCTTGTTCTGGGTGAGGGTGCCGGTCTTATCCGAGCAGATCACCGACACAGCGCCCAGGCTTTCCACGGCCTTGAGCTCCTTCATGATGGCGTTTTCCCGCGCCATCTTCTTGGTGCCCACGGCCAGGACGATGGTCACAATGGACGAGAGCGCCTCGGGAATGGCCGCCACGGCCAGCGCCACGGCGAACATCAGCGAATCGAGAATCCCCATGCCCGTGCGGAAAATGGACAGGGCGAACACCACCGCGCAGATCACCAGAATCACCGTGGCCAGCTTGGCGCTGAAGCTGTCGAGGCTCTGCTGGAGGGGCGTTTTGCGCTGCTTGGTCTCGTTCATCAGCGCTGCGATCTTGCCCAGCTCCGTGTCCATGCCCGTGGCGGTGACAAGCACCGTGGCGCGGCCATAGGTCACCAGGGAGCCGGAAAAGACCATGTTTTTCTGATCGCCCAGGGCAATTTTTCCACCCGAAAGGGCGTCAACGTCCTTCTCCACGGCCTCGCTCTCGCCGGTGAGGGAGCTTTCGTTGACCTTCAAGGAGAAATTCTCCAATACTCGTCCGTCGGCCACCACCATGTCGCCGGCCTCCAGGAGCACGATATCGCCGGGCACCACTGCATAGGAGGGGATCTCCACCCGGACGCCGTCCCGGAGCACCTTGGCTGTGGGGGCGGACATGGCCTTGAGGCTTTCCAGGGATTTCTCGGCCTTCACATACTGTACGGTGCCCAAAACGGCGTTGAGAATGAGCACCGCGAAGATCACGATGGTGCTCTCCACATTTTTGGAAAGTGCAGAGATCACCGCGGCGGCCATGAGAATGACCACCAGAAGATCCCGGAATTGCTCCAAAAATACGACGAACACCGACTTTTTCTTTCCCTCGGTGAGCTTGTTCTCGCCGAATTTGGCCGCCCGGCTGGCGGCCTCCTCCTGCGAGAGCCCTGTGAGGGTGGATTGCTGCGCCGCCAGGGCTTCCCGGGGCGACTTTTCATAATAGGGGCTTGACATGCTGCTTCCCTCCTGATATTTGGTACGGAAGGTAGCAAAAAAAAGACCTCCCGCCCATGCCGCCGCTGCGGCTGACGAAAAGTCTTGTTACCCATTCAGGCGCATACCACCAGGCCGGAGCCGTGATGTTGATGGTATGACTTTCAAACTACTCCCTTTTGTAG
>DVGD01000259.1 GCA_018712905.1 Candidatus Avoscillospira stercoripullorum
GGATGGACTGGCAGTGCCGTATCGTATCTACTTCGGTAAAGGAGCTATCGAGGATTTCAAGGAAGTGTACATGAACGCAAAAAGAAACCATACAATACGCTTCTCCATTTAAGTGAATAAACCTGAGACATTCCAGAGTACAAAACGCTGGGATGTCTCTTACTATATGCTACGTGATTTGACGCTTACCAGCGTTCGGGATTTTTCTTTCTTACGCTTTACGAAAACCGATGGGTCGATTTTGGAAGAGTCAGAAGTAAGAGAGAATGGGAGAAGTGCAGTGTACGGCAAAGCACCATAGATTTATACAATGATCTTACATCATTTTTGTGCACATAGACCATTTACAGCAGCCCTTTAACGTGCTAAAATACCACCGTGCTAGCGAAATGCTGGCGACCAAAGGAGGAAATGAAATGAAGAAGTTTCTTGCGCTGCTGCTTGCTGCCCTGATGGTATGCTCCCTGATGGCCTGTGCGGCAGATAAGCCTGCTGAAACCACCCAGGATACCGCCGATCCGGCTCAGACCGACACGACCGAACAGTCTGACACCACCGACGAGGCGGAGCCTGAGGATACCACTGACGCCGAGGATACCACCGATACCGAGTCCGACCTGGCCTACGTCCAGGGCAAGGGCACTTTGGTGGTTGGCATCACCGACTTCGCCCCCATGGACTACCAGGAGAACGGCGAGTGGATCGGCTTTGACGCCGACATGGCAAAGGCCTTCGCCGAGAGCCTGGGCGTGGAAGCCCAGTTTGTCGAGATCAACTGGGACACCAAGGCCATGGAGCTCGACGGCAAGAATATTGACTGCGTCTGGAACGGCATGACCCTCACCGAAGAGGTGCTGGCCACCATGGACTGCTCCAATGCCTATTGCAACAACGCCCAGGTGGTAGTGGTCAAGAGCGATGTGGCCGACCAGTACGCCACCGCCGAGGACTGCATGGATCTGAACTTCGCCGTGGAGTCCGGCTCCGCCGGTGAGGAAGCCGCAGTGGCGCAGGGCTACAACTACATCGCCGTGGACACCCAGGCCGATGCCCTCATGGAGGTCTCCGCCGGCACGTCCGACGCCTGCATCATCGACCTTCTCATGGCCGGCGCCATGATCGGCGAGGGCACCAGCAATGCCGACCTGGTGCACACCGTGGAGCTCACCACCGAGGAATACGGCGTGGGCTTCCGCAAGGGTTCCGATCTGGTGGCCGCGCTCAACGAGTTCTTCGCCGCATCCTATGCCGACGGTTCCATGATGGCCTGTGCTGAAACCTACGGCGTGCAGGAATCCGTCGTCGCCCAATAAAAAACCTGTCTGCCAAGAGCCAGGGACGCGTGCCCTGGCTCTTTTGCACCGCTGTACATACCCCATATCTGGAGGAACGAAGATGCTTGGTACTGTGATTGCTTCCCTCAACGAGGGATTTTTGGTGACGCTGGCGCTGTTCGGCGTCACGCTGGTGGGCGCGCTGCCCCTGGGGCTTATCATCTCCTTTGGCTCCATGAGCAAGTTTCCGCCGCTCAAGGGCTTTTGCCGTGTGCTGGTGTGGATCTTCCGCGGCTCGCCGCTGCTCTTGCAGCTCATCATCATCTTCTATGTTCCGGGCAAGCTGGGGCACAACATCTGGGGCTTCGAGAACGGCCGGTTCTGGGCGGCGGCCGCGGCGTTTATCATCAACTACGCCTGCTATTTCTCGGAGATCTACCGCGGCGGCATCGAGTCCATTCCCCGGGGACAGACCGAGGCCGGACTGGTGCTGGGCATGACCAAGACGCAGATCTTCTTCAAGGTCAAGCTTATGCAGCTCATCCGCCGCATCGTGCCGCCCATGTCCAACGAGATCATCACCCTGGTCAAGGATACCTCCCTGGCCAACACCATTGCCCTTACCGAGGTCATCTGGGCGGGCGACCGGTTTATGAAAAAGGGTCTGGTCTGGCCGCTGTTCTTTACAGGCATCTACTATCTGGCCTTCAACGGCGTTTTGACCATTTTCTTCGGCTGGGTGGAGAAGAAGCTCGGCTACTACCGCGTGTGAGGAGGGTTCCCATGGCAATGCTGGAAGTATCCCATCTGGAAAAGCACTTTGGCGATACCGAGGTGCTCAAGGATATCAACTTCTCTCTGGATAAAGGACAGTCCCTGGCCATCATCGGCTCCTCCGGTTCCGGGAAGACCACGCTTTTGCGGTGCCTCAACTTTCTCGAGCGTCCGGACAGCGGCACCATCCATGTGGACGGCCAGCTGCTGCTGGACGGCGCGGTGAAGACCAAGACTTCCGACAGTGAGGTGCGCAAGAAGCGGCTCAAGTTCGGCCTGGTGTTCCAGAACTTCAATTTGTTCCCTCAGTATACGGCGCTGGAGAATGTGATGCTGGCCAGCCAGCTCCTTGCCAAGGAGCGGCCTGACTACAAGCAGCACAAGAAGGAAATCCTGGCCGAGATCCGTACCAATGCTGAAGATCTGCTCACCCAAGTGGGGCTAAAAGACCGGATGAATAACTACCCTGACCAGCTCTCCGGCGGCCAGCAGCAGCGGGTGGCAATCGCCCGGGCGCTGGCGCTGCACCCGGATATCCTCTGCTTCGACGAACCTACCTCGGCGCTGGATCCCGAGCTCACCGGCGAGGTGCTCAAGGTGATCCGCTCGCTGTCGGAAAAGCGCATGACCATGATTATTGTGACCCATGAGATGGCCTTCGCCCGGGACGTGGCTGACGAGATCATCTTCATGGACGGCGGCGTCATCGTGGAGCACGGCGCAGCCCGCCAGGTGATCGAGCACCCGAGAGAGGAGCGCACCAAGCTCTTCCTCTCCCGCTACGCCGCATCGTAGAGACGGCGAAAGGCTCCCCTGTGAAGGGGAGCTGTCAGCCGAAGGCTGACTGAGGGGTTGTGAGCTGGCGGTGACCGGAAGTTCTGATCCCCTCCGTCAGGCCGCTGCGCGGCACGGGTCGATGGGGACATCGACCCCTACAGGGCGCACCGAAAAATTACACCGCACCCGTAGGGGCGGATTAAATATCCGCCCGTACCGCAGACGCGTTGTGGGGAAGCCCACGGGAAATCGCCGCTGCCCACGGGCGCATATACAATGCGCCCCTACACCCACGCTCCCGAATTTGCCGCAGGGGCGGCTTACATGGCCGCCCGCGCCCCCCACAATGTATAGTGTTCTCTGCTGCCGAACACCACCAATTATGGACTTAGAAAAAAACCTGAAAAAATCAGAAAAAAGGTGTTGACAAAGGGCAAAATAGCTGGTATCATATGCAAGCACTCTTCGAGAGGGCAGCAATCAAGGCCAGGCGGTCGAAA
>DVGD01000260.1 GCA_018712905.1 Candidatus Avoscillospira stercoripullorum
GGGCGGGGATAAACCCCGCCCCTACGGCAAATCCGAGAGCGTGTCTGTAGGGGCGGGCTTTATTGCCCGCCCGTGGGGCAGTCGCGATTTCCATAAGGCTTCCCCACAACGCTACCCGGTACGGGCGGCCAAAGGCTCCCCTGTGAAGGGGAGCTGGCAGCCGAAGGCTGACTGAGGGGTTGTAAGCCGGCAGTGACCGCCAGTTCTGATCCCCTCCGGCACTTCGTGTACCGCTGCGGTCGCTGCATCTGCCACCGGCAGCGCTCCCTTGCGGGCTCCTTGGGCACCAAGGGGAGGCTTATCTTACACAATGGTCTTTTCCTTGAGCTTCTCGATCTTGAAGTCGCAGTAGTCGCAGCCCTTCTGCGCGCTGGTGCAAAGCCAGGTGCCCTGCAGATCCAGAGCGTTGGCATGGCCGTAGTCACCGTAGCTGGCGATGTCGCAGAGGTACTCCACCTCTTCGGGGCTCAGGCCCATCTTCTCCCAGCCCTGCACCAGGGCGCACTTGCCCTCCATGCGGACGGTGGTGTACTCGTCGGTCTTCTCGATGACCTTGTTGCCCACGGCCAGGGTGTTGGCAACGCTGTTGCAGGAGACCAGGAAGTCGGCCAGACCCTGAGGATCGCCCTCATGACCCTTGCCGGCGCCCATGCCCAGAGCCTTGTACTCGCCGTAGGCGTACAGAGCCTTCTTGGCATACTTGTCGAAGAGGTCGCGGGGCATGACCTTGTAGAAGAAGCCCAGGTATCTGGCGCGGTCTTCCATGGCGGCCTCGATCAGGGGACGGACTTCCTCATAGGTGTAGGTGTCCTTCTTGTTGTACTGAGCTCTTTCTTCCTTCTTTTCGACTTTAAGCATGATATGTTCCTCCTAAAAATATAATTATTGTTTCAGTCCGGCGGATTACGCCTGGAGAAAATCGTAGTCGGCGGGGGTAAATTCCGTTTGCAGCGCCTTCTCCAGCTCGGTGAGCTGCGCCAGGCTGCTGGCGCTGGCCAGGGGCAGCATGGGCACATCCTGCACCTGGAAGAAGCCCAGGAGCGCCTGGGTGATGGTGAGGCCGCGGCGGGCACACAGCTCGTTCAGCCCCTTGGCGATTTCCAGGTTTTCAGGCGTGTTGTAGCAGCTTCCCGCCACGGCGTCCAAGCCTTTCTTCTGGAGCTTGTGGAAAAAGCCGCTGCAAACGCCCATGTAGGGCATGAGGAGATTGTCGGTATGCTTGTGATATTCGAGCATTTCCCCGTCGCAGACCACCATGGTGGGGTCGGGGTAGGGGAGCATATGGGCTACGCCCATGTTGTAGAGATCCTGGTTGGCCACGAAGCCGCGGTAGCCGTGGGCGCGGCAGTATTGATCGGCGGCCTGCATGCGGGCGGTGGTCCAGTTGGAGCAGGCGTAGTAGCGGATCTTTCCGGCGCGGCGGAAGGACTCCATGACCTCGATGAGCTCGTCCACGGTCTGATTCTGGTCATCCCGGTGGTAGAAGTAGATGTCCACGCAGTCAACGCCCAGCTGCTGGAGACTGGCGTCCAGGTCGCCCTCCATGTCATCGCGGGACATGCGGCTTACCTCCATGGTCTCATGGCGGGGGTGGCCGCCCTTGGTCATGAGCACGAAGTCGTCGTGCTTGCCGCCGCGGCTTTTGATCCACTCGCCCACCACCCGCTCTGCCCGGGCGGTTTCGCCGGGGATCCAGTCGGAGTAGACGTGGGCGGTGTCGATGAGGCTGCCGCCGGCGCCCAGGAAGCTGTCGAAGATGCGATAGGCGTCGGCGTGATCCCAGGCGATGCCGGCATTCACCGTGCCAAGACCAATGGCGCTGAGGGTGAGATCTGTGTTGGGGATTGAAATGTTCTTCATACTGTGCCTCTTGGCGGATTAATACCGCTTGATCCAGTCGTCCTGCTCGCAGCCGCACATGTCGCAGTACTTCGCCCAAACCAGGCCGAAGGGCAGACCCTTGATCTCCTCCAGGAGTGCCAGGCGCTTGGTGAAGTTGCCCGCGTGCTCGGCTTCCATGAGCTCCTGCGTGGGCTCGAGGAGCGCCAGCAGGATGGCCTTCTTGGCGCTGCGGCCGCCGATGGCGGTGGCGGCGATGCGGTTGATGCTGCCGTCGAAGAAGTCCAGGCCGATGTGCACCTTGTCAAAGGCGTCGCAGCGCTTGATCTCTTCCATGATGGCCTTGGTCTCGTCGTCGAGGATGGTGACATGGTCGCTGTCCCAGCGCACGGGGCGGGAGACGTGGAGCATGATCTCCTGGCCGAAGGCGAGGTAGGAGCTCAGCTTGGAGGAGATGACCTCGGTGGGATGGAAGTGGCCGGCGTCCATGCAGATGATGCAGTTGCCCTTGTGGGCGACGTAGTTGGTATAGAACTCGTGGGAACCGGTGACGTAGGCTTCGCTGCCCAGGCCGAAGAGCTTGCTCTCCACGGAGTCCACATTGTACTTGGGATCGATCTTCTCTTCAAAGATCTCGTCCAGGGACTTCTCCAGGATCTTGCGGGGACCGAGCTTGTCCACGGTGGTGTCCTTGTAGCCGTCGGGGATCCAGTGGTTGGTGTAGCAGGTCTGACCCAGCTCACGGCCGAAGTACTCGCCGATCTTGCGGCAGCGCTTGCCGTGCTCCACCCAGAACTTGCGGATCTCCTCGTTGTTGCTCGAGAGGGTGAAGCCGTCCTCGCTCTTGGGATGGGAGAAATAGGTGGGGTTGAAGTCGAGACCCACGTTCATCTTCTTGGCGAATTCCACCCAGTGGGTGAAGTGCTTGGGCTCGATCTGGTCGCGGTCGACACTCATGCCGGCGTTGTGGTAGATGGCGTGGGTGGCGACCTTCTTCTTGCCGGGGATGAGCTTGAGGGCTTCCTCCAGCTGCTCGAAGTATTCGGGGATGGACTTGGGCTTGCCGCCGGCGTTGCCGGTGGCGGCGATGCCGCCGGTGAGCTTGCCCTCGAAGTTCTCGAGGCCGGTGAGATCGTCGATCTGCCAGCAGTGGATGGACACCGGGATCTCCGCGAGCTTTTTGAGGGCGGCGTCGGTGTCGATGCCATATTTGGCATAGAGCTCCTTGGCTACCTGATAATTCGATTCAACAGACATGTTGTACCTCCAAATTTTACTGCACCATGGTGGTGGAGATGGCTAATTCCGCCTGGGTGGTGTCCACCCGGGTGTACTGCACCTTCAAGGCCGTCTCGCTCTCGATGACAATGGCGTAGGGCGTATCCTGGGGGATGCCCACCCCGTCGTCGCGCTTCAGGCGATCCAGGCGCAGGTGCACGGTGCGCTCGGCGGGAACGACTGCGTGGAAGCCGGTCATCTTGTCCCGGTCTTCAAAGTAGAGTGTCAAAGACACCTGGGCGTCCTCGGCGGTCTCGTTGAGGAAGCACACAGCCTCGTGGCTCACATAGGTCTTGCCCGAGGAAACGCCGGGGAAGAAGGCGTCGGGAATGTACCACTTGTTCATTTAAAACGCTCCAATCGTTTCAAAGTTGCCTCGATGCCGCCGAAGGCGTCGAGATAGATGGGATAAAGCGCCTCATACGTAGCCGCCCGGGCGGGATCAGGCTCAAACACCTGCTCGATGGCGCGGAAGCGGTCGGCCTGGGCAAAGTCGGGGTAGACGCCGGTGGCCTGCCCGGCCAAAATGGCGGCGCCGATGGAATCGGGGGTGTCGTGGAGGACGGTATTTTGTACCGGCACGCCCAGCACGTCCGAGAGGATCTGGAGCCACAGCCCTTCATGGGAGGCGATGCCGGTGACGGTGACCACCTTGGGCTTTTTCCCGCCGGTGAAGCCTTCCGTGAAGCGCCGAAGCTCAAAGCACACGCCCTCGAGGGCAGCGCGGAGCATGTCCTCCCGGGTATGCTGCCAGGTGAGCCCCAGGCAGGCGCCCTTTGCCCAGGATTCGGGGTGGGCGGGGTCGGCCTCGAGGACATGGGGCAGGAACAGAAGGCCGTGGGCGCCCGGGGGCGAGATGCGCACCTGTTCTTCCATGCCCTCGTAGGGGTAGATGTTCTGATACGGTCTCACAGCCCGATCCCCGTCGGGATTGTAGCGGAAGACCTCATTCTTGAGCCACTTGAACACCACGCCGGCAGTCTGGTAGTTCACAAACCCCAGGAACTTGCCGGGGATGGCGTGGGGGTTGAGGGAGGCGCCGGTGGAAAAATTGGGTTTGTCCATGCACGAGGCAACCCAGGAGGAGGATCCCAGGCTCATATAGACGTCGCCGTCTTCGATGCACCCGGCGCCCACGGCGGAGCAGAGGATGTCTCCTGCCCCCATGACCACCGGCACCCCGGCAGGCAGGCCGAAGGAGGAGGCCGCCTTCTTGGTGACATGGCCGATGATCTGGTTGGAGCGGGCAATGGCGGGAAGCTTCTCCCGGTCGAGCCCTAAGCAGGAGAGGATCTCCTCAGACCAGTCCATGGTGGTGATGTCCAGCGCGCCGGTGCTCGAAGCGTCGGTAAAGTCGGTATAGACCGCGCCGGTGAGCACGTAGGCGAGATAATCCTTGCACTGGATCATCTTATAAGTCTTTTCATAGATCTCCGGCCAGCGCTCCTTGATCCAAAAGAGCTTTCGGATGCTGGAGTTGGGGGTGTTGCGTAGGCCGGTGAGGCGGTAGACCTGATCCTGGCTCAGGCGCTGGGAGATGGGGTCGCCCGCCTCTTCGCTGCGGCTGTCCGACCAGGTGAAGGCCTCGTGGAGGGGATGACCCTCCCGGTCGATGCACAGGCACACCTGACTCATGGCCGTGAAGGCGATGGCGCCGAGGTTTTGAAGGGACGTCTGCCCGGCCACCTCCCGGGTGGTCTCCTCAAGCCCCTGGAGCCAGGATTCCACCGGCTCCTGGGCGGTATTCCCGGAAAAGTGCTGCACCAAGGGGCGGTAGGCGTGGGCTAAGAGCTTGCCATCCTGAGAAAAGGCGCTGGTTTTGATCCCGGAGGAGATGATATCGTAGGTTAAGAAGCAGGCGCCCATCATTGTGCGGAACCGAGGTACGCCTTTCTCACATCGTCGTTGGCCTGGAGCGCCTTGGCGTCGTCGACCATGGTGACGCGGCCGGTCTCGAGCACGTAGCCGCGGTCGGCAATCTGAAGCGCCATGTTGGCGTTCTGCTCAATGAGGAGCACGGTGGTGCCGCGCTTGTTGATCTTGAGGATCAGGCGGAAGATCATTTCCACCAGGTTGGGGGCAAGACCCATGGAAGGCTCGTCGAGAAGGAGGAGCTTGGGCTTGCTCATCATGGCGCGACCCACGGCCAGCATCTGCTGCTCGCCGCCGGAGAGGGTACCGGCGGACTGCTTTCTCCGCTCGGCCAGGCGCGGGAAGAGCTCATAGACCTCTTCAAAGGACGCGGCGATTTCCTTGGGATCCTTCCGGGTGTAGGCGCCGATCTTCAGGTTTTCCTCCACGCTCAGGCCGCCGAACACTTCACGGCCTTCCGGGGAGACGCCGATGCCAAGCTTGGTGATATCCGAGGGCTTCATCTTGGTGATGTCCTTGCCCATGAAGATGATCTGGCCTTCGCTGGCGGGCACGATGCCGGCGATGGAGCCCAGGGTGGTGCTCTTGCCGGCGCCGTTGGAGCCGATGAGGGTCACCAGCTCGCCTTCGTAGACGTCCAGGTCGATGCCCTTGAGGGCATGGATGCTGCCGTAATAGGTATGAAGTCCTCTGACCTCAAGAATTTTCTGTTTCGTTGTCATCCTTTTTCACATCCCCACTTCCGAGATAGGCCGTAATGACCCGCTTGTTGACTGCGATCTCCTTGGGCAGACCCTCGGCGATCTTTCTGCCGTGGTCGATGACGTAGATCCGGTCGGAGATATCCATGACGACGCTCATATCGTGCTCGATGAGGAGGATCGTCTGCCCCTTGTCCCGCAGCTTGCGGATGAATTCCTTGAGCTCCTCGGACTCCTGGGGGTTCATGCCGGCGGCGGGCTCGTCGAGGATGATGAGCCGCGCCTTGGTGGCGATGGCGCGGGCGATTTCCAGCTTGCGCTGCATGCCGTAGGGGAGGTTCTTGGCGTAGTTGTCGATCTGGTCGCCCAGGTCGAGGCTCACCAGCAGGTCGATGGCGCGCTGGTGGGCGGCCTTCTCCTCCGCACGGTATTTCTTGGTTTTGAAGAGAAGATCCAGGAAGTGATAGCCGATGTTGATGTGCTCGCCGACCAGCACGTTCTCAATGACGCGCATGGTGGGGAACAGACGGATATTCTGGAACGTTCTCGCGATGCCGGCCTTGACAATGTCACGGGGCTGCTTGTTCTGGATCTCCTTGCCGTCGAAGAGGATCTTGCCGCCGTTGACGTGGTACACGCCGGTGAGCATATTGAAGATGGTGGTCTTGCCGGCGCCGTTGGGGCCGATGATGCTGACGATCTCGCCCTCGTTGACGTTAAATTCCACGTTTTCCACGGCCACCAGGCCGCCGAAGGTCTTGGTAATGCCTTTTACTTCCAACAGTGCCATCACTTCACCTGCTTTCCTAAACTGGCTTGGTCTTGCTCGCCGGGTCTCAGCACACCCTTGGGCAGCTTATAGGGCTTCTTGCTCAGGCCGCCCAGGAGACCCTGGGAACGGAAGCGCATCATGAAGATGAGCAGCAGGCCGTAGACCACGAAGCGGTAGTCAGCCAGGGAACGGAGCACCTCGGGGAAGGCGATGAGCAGGGTAGAGCCGATAATCATGCCGGGAATGGAGCCCAGGCCGCCGAAGATGACGATGCAGAGGATGGTCATGGAGACGTCGAAGTTGAAGGTGTTGGCGTCGATGTAGCGGTTCATGGAGGCGTAGAACGCACCGGCCAGACCGGCCATGGCGCCGGAGAGGACAATGGTCTTGACCTTGTAGGCGGCGGTGTGCACGCCCATGAGCTTGGCAGCCAGCTCGTCCTCCTTGATGGCGCGGACGGCGCGGCCGAACTTGGAGTTGACCACGCACATGCTCACCAGCACGGAGATGGTCACCAGCACGATCACCAGCCAGTAGAAGCCGCCGTTGGCGGTGGTGAGCTCGATGCCGAAGATCTCAGGCCGGGGAATGTTGCGCACGCCCAGAGGGCCGTTGGTCACGTCGTTCCAGTTGAGGATGACCATCTCCACCACCTCGGCGAAGGCCAGGGTGATAACGGCCAGGTACGAGCCGGACAGACGCATGGTGGAAAGACCCAGGATGAGGCCGCCCAGAGCGCCGCCCAGGATGCCGAAGAAAATGGTGATCCAGAAGGGCATTCCCAGATTGGATCCCAGGAGGGCCGAGAAGTAGCCGCCCAGGCAGTAGAGGGCTGCGTGACCCATGGAGGTCTGACCCATGTAACCGGCGATGAGGTTCAAGCTCAGCGTCAGGATGGAGTAGACGCCGATGAGGCACAGAACGCGAATGAAGTACTGGCTCGGCCCTAAAAAGGGAATGGCGATCAGGATCACATAGAGGAGCGGGATCGCGATTTTTTTATGTTTCAAAATGGTGTCCGTAAGCTTTTCATAGCCGTCGGACAGTTTTTTCGTGGCATTCTTCCAGGAAGCAGCCGTATTTCCCATCGCTTCTCCCCTCCTTATACCTTATCAATGTTGTCCTTGCCGAACAGACCGGAAGGCCGGATCAGCAGCACCAGGAAGAGCACGATGTAAGCCGTGGCGCTGCGGAAGCTGCCGCCCAGGAAGGCAACGGCCAGAGCCTCGGCCACGCCGACGATCACGCCGCCGACCACGGAGCCATAGAGGACGCCGATGCCGCCCAGCACTGCCGCGGAGAAGCCCTTCAGGCCGGCCTCGGTGCCCATGGTGCTGTAGACCATCTGGTAGTAACCGGAGACCAGCACGCCGGCCACTGCCGCGCACATGCCGCTGAGGAAGAACGTAAAGGTGACGACTTTGCGGACGTCAATGCCCATGAGGTTGGCCGCCTTGGCGTTCTCGCGGGAGGCGCGCATGGCCAGGCCGATCTTGGTGTAGTTGACGATGACCGTGAGGACGGCCAGGAACACCAGGGCAATGAGGAACATGGAAATCTGGGCGCTGGTCAGGGTCACGCCCAAAATGGTGACGTTGCCGAAGTCAAAGAGCTTCGGGAACGATTTTTTCGTAGAGTCAAAGACGATCATCAGCATATTCTGAATGATGTAGGAAACGCCGATGACGGAGATCAAACATGTGATGTTTGGCGCGTTTTTCGCACGCAGGGGTGCCAGGATCACGCTGTCCATGAGCATCTCCAGGATGCCGGTGGTGATGATTGCGAAAATGAATGCGGCCGGAAGCCCCCAGTTCACCGACACGGCGAAGAGTGCCATGTGCGCGCCGAAGGCATAAATGGAGCCGTGGGCCATGTTCAGCAGGCGCAGAATACCGAAAACCAGCGAGTAGCCAACGGCGATCAGCGCGTAAACCATGCCCAGCATGATTCCATTTAAGATTTGTTCTAATACCATACTGTCACCTCAGCCCGTCGGCCGCCGGTGGGGCAAACCCGCCCGGCGGCCGACTGATTGTTAAATGTTAGCGCGGATGATTGGAATTATTCGATGCCCTTGCTGGCTTCCCAGTCGGCCTGGTTCATGAGCACGCCGGGAACTTCGTGGTACTCGCCGTCCTTGATCTCGAGGAGCACCTGCTCCTTGGGGCAGTTGCCTTCGGCATCGAAGACGATCTTGCCGGTGACACCCTGGAAGTCGGTGTCGGCCAGGTTCTTGACGATGTCGGCACGGTCGGCGGAATTGCCCTTCTCGATGGCGTAGAGGATGGCATAGGTGGCGTCATAGATCTGCGCGGCAAAGGTGCTGGGCTCGGAGCCATAGGCCTCGGTGTACTTCTCGGTGAAGCTCTTCACGGCCTCGTTGTCGCTGCCGTAGAAGAAGCTGGTGCCCAGGACGACGCCCTCGGCGTCAGCACCGGCCAGCTCCAGGAACTCCTTGCTGAAGCAAGCGGCGGACATAACGAACTTCACGTTGGGATCCTTGGCGCGATACTGCTGGATGAAGGGGGCGGTGGCGGAGTAAGCGCCGGAGGAGTAGACGGCCTCAACGCCCTGCTCCTGGAACCAAGCGACGGTGGCGGTGAAGTCCACGGTGCCGTCTTCATAGAGCTGGGGCTCCACGAGCTCGAGGGTGTACTTGTCGCCGTAGCGCTCCATCATGTCTTCCACAGCGCTGGTGACGGACACGCCGGCGTCGGT
>DVGD01000261.1 GCA_018712905.1 Candidatus Avoscillospira stercoripullorum
CGAAGCGCCATAGAGGGCGGCGTGGATGCCGAAGCCGCCGCTGTGGCAGCACAGATCCAGCACCGTCTTTCCCTTGGCGTAGGGCTTTACATGCCCCCGGTTTTCCTGCTGATCGAGGAAGTGGCCGGTCTTCTGGCCGTGGAGCAGGTCGGCGTAGAGCCAGGCGTCGTGCTCCTTTAATAAGATGTACGGCGGCAGGGTGCCGTATACCACCTTGGCCTCCTGGGGAAGCCCCTCCTTCTCCCGCACCGGCACGTCGTTGCGCGCCACGATGGCCTTGGGCTTAAAAAGGTCAATCAGGATTTCCACAATGGTGTCCTGCCACTGCTCCATGCCCAGGGACACGATCTGGTAGGAGAGGTAGTCGCCGAATTTGTCCACCGTGAGGCCGGGGAGGCCGTCGCTCTCGCCGAAGACCACCCGGCAGCTGTGAGAAAAGCCCAGCTGCTGGCGGAAGTGCCAGGCCGCTTCGATCCTCCGGCGGAAGAAGGCCTGGTCGATGACCTCGTCCTGGTTCCGGGTGAGGATGCGGACGGTGATTTTGCTGTGGGGGTTAAAATAGCCCCGCGCCACAAAGGCGCGGCGGCTGTCGATGATATCCACAATGCCCCCCACGGGGCAGATGTCGTCATACCAGTCGATTTCGTTGTCGTAGATCCAAAAGCCGCCCCGGCGAAGGTCAACTTCCTCGCCCCGCCGGAGGCATACCGTTCCATATTCCATTTGGTCTCCTTTGCTTCGCGGTGATTGAGGCAGGAAATGGCTCCCCTTGAGGGGAGCTGGCGCGCAGCGCCTGAGAGGTGTTACCGCACCTGCGATCATCGGAAGATTTGAAGAAATCGCAACTGCCCCAACACCTCACCAGCAAAGCTGGATGGAGAATTCTACGCGCCAAGGCGCTAGAACTCCCGGCCAAGGCCGGCAGTTCAAGAATTCTTCAATCCGTCATGGCTTCGCCATGCCACCTCCCCTCAAGGGGAGGCCTATTCCGGCACTGCCGCGCCCAGCACCTGGCCGATGGGGTCGCGGAAGACCAGGTTGGCCTGGCCGTCCAGGGGCGTTGCGTCTCGATTGATGAGCACCAGGCGGTTTCCGCCATAATATTGCAATAGCCCCGCCGCCGGGTAGACCGTCAGGCTGGTGCCGCCCACGATCAAGAGATCCGCCTGGGCGATGGCCTGGATGGCGCCCATGAGACACTTCTGGTCGAGCCCCTCCTCGTAGAGCACCACGTCGGGCTTGATGAGGCCGCCGCAGGTGCACCGTGGCACGCCGGTGCTTCTCGCAATGTCCTCGGCGGTGTAGAACTTGCCGCACTGGAGGCAATGGTTCCGGTGCACCGAGCCGTGGAGCTCAAAGACCTTTTTGCTTCCGGCGGCCTGGTGAAGGCCGTCGATGTTCTGGGTCACGATGGCGGAGAGCTTGCCCCGCTGCTCCAGCCGCGCCAGCGCCAGGTGGGCGGCGTTGGGCTTGGCGGTGAGGCAGAGCATCTTGTCGCGATAGAAGCGGTAAAATTCTGCGGTGTGGGAGAAGAAAAAGCTGTGGCTCAGGATGGTCTCCGGCGGGTAGTCGTACTTCTCGTGGTAGAGCCCGTCCTGGCTGCGAAAGTCCTTGAGCCCCGATTCGGTGCTCACGCCCGCGCCGCCGAAGAACACGATCCGACTACTCTCCTTAATCCAGCTTTTCAGGGTCGAAAGATTGTCCATATTCATCCTCCATTTCCTTGAGGAGCTTTTTCTCCTGCTTGGTTTCAAAACGAAGGGCTTTGTATAGATCGGGGCGGCGGCGGTAGGTACGAAGGAGGGACATCTTCCTGCGCCAGCGATCCACGGCGGCGTGGTTGCCCGAGAGAAGGATCTTCGGCACTGCCAGACCGTGCCAGACCTCCGGTCGGGAATACTGGGGGTACTCCAGGGTACCCGCCCAGTGGCTTTCGTCGGTGTAGCACGCCTCGTCGCCCAAGACGCCGGGCACCAGCCGTGCCACGGCGTCGGCCACGGCCATGGCCGGGATCTCGCCGCCGGTGAGGACGAAGTCTCCCAGGGAGATCTCCTCGTCCACGCACTCGTCGATGAATCGCTGGTCGATGCCCTCGTAGTGGCCGCAGACCAGGATGAGGTTTTCACAGCTGTCGCGCAGGCGCACGGCGTCGCGCTCGGTGAAGGTCTTGCCGCAGGGGGAGAGGAAGACGGTGTGCACTTCCGCGCTCGCCTCGTCACACACGGCCTCCCAGCAGCGGTAGAGAGGGTCGGCCTGCAGGATGGCGCCGTGGCCGCCGCCGTAGGGGTAGTCGTCCACCTGGTTCTGCTTGTGGGAGGTGTAGTCCCGGATCTGCCATGCTTTGATGGTGATGAGCCCCTTGGCCTCGGCGCGACCCAAGATGCTCTCGTGCATCATGGCGCCCACGGCGTCGGGGAAGAGGGTCAAAATGTCAATGCGCATCGGATTCCATCCCCTCAATGAGATGTACCCGCACGAAGCCCGCCTCGGGATTGAGCTCCTCCACAAATTCCTTCACGGCGGGAATGAGATATT
>DVGD01000262.1 GCA_018712905.1 Candidatus Avoscillospira stercoripullorum
GCTCTATTTGGGTGTGGATCTCGGGACTTCTTCGGTGAAGGTGCTGGCGGTGGACGAGGGCGGCGCCGTGGTCAAGACGGCCTCGCGCACGTATCCGCTGTCCTTCCCCCGTCCCGGCTGGTCGGAGCAGAGCCCCACAGACTGGTGGGAGGCCACTGCCGCCTGCCTCCGGGAGCTTCTTTCGCAGGTGGACAAGAACCAGGTAGCCGGCCTGGCCGTAGGCGGACAGATGCACGGCTTGGTGGCGCTGGACGGGGAGGATCGGGTGATTCGCCCGGCCATTCTCTGGAACGACGGCCGCACCGGAGAGGAAACCCGGCAGCTCAACGAGCACTTCGGGAAGGAAAAGCTTCTCTCCCTGGTGGGCAACATCGCCTTCGCCGGGTTCACGGCGCCAAAGCTTTTGTGGATGCGCTGCCACGAGCCGGAACACTTTGCAAAAATCAAGAAAATCATGCTGCCCAAGGACTATCTGGTCTACCGCCTCACAGGCGTGCACAGCTGTGACTACTCCGACGCCTCGGGGATGCTCCTTTTGGACGTGGCCAACCGCCGCTGGAGTAAGGAACTCCTTACTTACTGCGGCGTCACCGAAGCCCAGATGCCTAAGCTCTTTGAGAGCTACGAGGCCGTGGGCACGGTGCTGCCCCAGGTGGCGGAGGATTTGGGTCTGCCGGAGGGCGTGGTGGTGGCCGCCGGCGCCGGAGACAATGCCGCCGCTGCCGTGGGCACGGGCACCGTGGGAGAGGGCTGCTGCAACATCTCCCTGGGTACCTCGGGAACGGTGTTCATCTCCTCCGAACGCTTCCGCCTGCCGCCGGAGGGCAATCTCCACGCCTTTGCCCATGCCGATGGCGCCTACCATCTCATGGGCTGCATCCTTTCGGCGGCCTCGGCCTACGGCTGGTGGACGCGGGACGTGCTCAAGGCCGTGTCCGACGACGATGAGCAGCGCCCGGTGACCGACGATGCCTTGGGACGCAATGCCGTCTTCTTCCTGCCCTACCTCATGGGCGAGCGCTCGCCCCACAACGATCCCGACGCCCGGGGCGCTTTCTTGGGCATGGGTCTCCATACCACCCGCGCCCAGATGACCCAGGCGGTGCTGGAGGGCGTGGCCTTCGCCATCCGCGACAGTGTGGAGATCGCCCGGGGTCTGGGGCTTCCCATCGCCAAAAGCGGACTGTGCGGCGGCGGCGCCAAGAGCGAGCTGTGGCGCAGAATCATGGCCAATGTGCTGAACACCGACTTGGAGGTGCCCGAATCCGAGCAGGGGGCAGGCTATGGCGGGGCAATTCTCGCCATGGTGGCCGCCGGTGCCTACGATTCGGTGCGCACGGCCTGCCGGGCGCTGCAAACCCCGCGCACCGTCTATCACCCCGACCCCGCCATCGCCGCCCGTTACGAGGCGCGCTACCAGGTATTTCGGACGCTCTATCCCGCCCTGCGGGAGATTTATCCCACTTTGGCCGTAAAGGAGTAAGAATATGAAGATTTATAGCGTGCATGATGCGGATTTCCGCCCCTATGGCAAGGTGCTCACCGGCTTTGACACCGCTGCCCTCCAAAAGGCGCTGGCGGAAGAGACGCCCCTGCCTGAGGCCGTGGTCTACACCGCCTCGGAGCCTAACCTCGAGTGCCTTCCCATCTACGCCGACTTTGAGGCGCGGATCTATGGCGGCATGCCGGTGCAGCTGGGCTGGTGCAACGGCCACAATACGAAGCTCAATTGCCTGGAGTACCACCGCGACAGCGAGGTAAACTTCGGCGTCCAGGACTTCATTCTTCTCCTGGGCTTGGAGAGCGAGATCGTGGACGGCAAGTTTGACACCGGCAAAGTCAAGGCCTTCCGGGTGCCGGCGGGCACCCTGGTGGAGGTCTATGCCACCACCCTGCACTACGCCCCCTGCGAGGCAAAGAAGGGACAGGGCTTCCAGATGCTGGTGGCGCTGCCCCGGGGCACCAACACGGAAAAGCCCCGCTTCACCCCCGGTAACTTCGAGGACACCCTCCTCACCGCCCGCAACAAGTGGCTTCTGGCGCACGCCGACTCTGACGAGGCCAAGGCCGGCGCCGTGGTGGGGCTCACCGGCGAAAACATCGACATCGCCGGAGACATCTGAATATTGTGAAAACTCTTGAAAAAGGAAGGATTATTATGTTAGGTTCCAACATCCCTGTCGTCAAGCTGGGCATCATCGCCGTCTCCCGGGACTGCTTCCCCATTGCCCTGTCCACCCAGCGCCGCAAGAATATCGTCCAGGCCTACCGGGGCGAGGATCTCTACGAGTGCCCCGTCACCGTGGAAAATGAGCTGGACATGCTCAAGGCTGTGGAGGACGTGAAGGCCGCCGGCTGCAACGCCCTGGTGGTCTTCCTGGGGAACTTCGGCCCCGAGACCCCCGAAACGCTGATCGCGGAGAAGTTTGAAGGCCCCTGCATGTTTGTCGCTGCCGCTGAAGGCGACGGCGACCTCATCGACGGCCGGGGCGACGCGTACTGCGGCATGCTCAACTGCTCTTATAATCTGGGGATGCGCCATCTCAAGGGCTATATCCCCGAGTACCCCGTGGGCACCGCCCAGGACGTGGCCGACATGATCGCCGACTTTGTGCCCATTGCCCGGGCGGTCATCGGCGTAAAGAACCTGAAGCTCATCACCTTTGGCCCCCGGCCCCAGGACTTCTTCGCCTGCAACGCGCCCATCAAGGGACTCTACGAGCTGGGCGTGGAGATCGAGGAGAACTCCGAGCTGGATCTGCTGGTCTCCTACAAGGCGCACGCCGGCGATCCCCGGATTCCGGCCATCTGTGCCGACATGGCCAAGGAGATGGGCGAGGGCAAGTACTATGCCGACCTCAACGAGCGCATGGCGCAGTTTGAGCTGACGCTTCTCGACTGGGCGGAGCAGCACAAGGGCGCGAGAAAATACGTGGCCTTTGCCGACAAGTGCTGGCCGGCCTTCCCCAGCCAGTTCGGCTTTGAGCCCTGCTATGTGAACTCCCGCCTGGTGAGCCGGGGCATTCCCGTGGCCTGCGAGGTGGATATCTACGGCGCCCTCTCGGAGTACATCGGCATGTGCGTCTCCGGCGACACCGTGACGCTGCTGGACATCAACAACTCCGTGCCCCAGAGCATGTTCGACGAGAAAATCCAGGGTCGCTACAACGCCTACACCCTCACCGACACCTTCATGGGCTTCCACTGCGGCAACACCCCGGCCTGCAAGATGTGCGCCGACCGGGCGGTCAAGTACCAGCTCATCCAGCACCGCGTCCTCGAGCCCGCCGGCAGCGAGCCCGATATCTCCCGCGGCACCCTGGAGGGCGATATCGCTCCCAGCGACATCACCTTCTACCGCCTCCAGTGCGACAGCCAGGGCGTCCTCCGCGCCTACATCGCCCAGGGCGAAGTGCTGGACGTGCCCACCGGCTCCTTCGGCGGCATCGGCGTCTTCGCCATCCCCGAGATGGGACGGTTCTACCGCCACGTGCTCATCCAGAAGGGCTATCCCCACCACGGCGCCGTGGCCTTCTCCCACGTGGGCAAGTACCTCTTCGAGGTGTTCAAGTTCCTGGGCGTGGGCGACATTGCCTACAACCAGCCCAAGAACCTCCCCTATCCCACGGAGAACCCCTTCTGCTAAAGAAATAGAGCAGCGTATAAAAAATGCAGGGAAGCAATTCCCTGCATTTTTTGTGCCCC
>DVGD01000263.1 GCA_018712905.1 Candidatus Avoscillospira stercoripullorum
ACCCTCCACAACCAGGACTTCATCTCCGATAAGGACATCCGCATCGGCGATACCGTAAAAATCCGCAAAGCAGGCGAGATTATCCCGGAGATTCTCGAGGTGGACAAGTCCCGCCGCCCGGTGGATGCAAAGCCCTATTTCCTCCCGGATACCTGCCCGGTGTGCGGCGCCAAGGTGGTGCGGGATGAGGACGGCGCGGCCATGCGCTGTACCGGCGCCGAGTGCCCAGCACAGCTGAGCCGGAATTTGGCGCACTTTGTCTCCCGGGACGCCATGGACATCGACGGATTAGGCAGCGCCATTGTGGAGCAGCTCATCGCCGCGGGACTTGTCCGCTCGGCGGCAGACCTCTATACGCTCCCCCGTGAGAAGGTAGAAGCGCTGGAACGCATGGGCGATAAATCCACGGATAATCTCCTGCGCGCAATTGAAAAGAGTAAGGAGAATGATCTTAGCCGCCTGCTCTATGCCTTCGGCATTCGTCAGGTGGGAGCCAAAGCGGCCAAGGTACTGGCACAGCACTTCGGCTCCCTGGACAAGCTGCGGGCGGCCACGGTGGAGGAGCTCACCGAGGTGCCGGATATCGGCGAAATCACGGCCAATAGTATCGTCAGCTGGTTTGCCCAGCCCCAGTCCCAAGACCTGGTGGAGCGGCTTCGCACGGCAGGGGTGAATTTTGAAAGCCTGGATCAGCCTGTGAGTGATACGTTCGCCGGTAAAACCTTCGTTCTCACCGGCGCGCTCACCCGCTTTACCCGGGACGAGGCCGCCAAGGCCATTGAGGCGCGCGGCGGCAAGGCCGCCTCGTCGGTCTCGAAAAAAACCACCTATGTGGTGGCGGGAGAGAACGCCGGCTCTAAGCTCAAAAAGGCCACGGAGCTGGGGATCCCTGTCCTCAGTGAGGAAGAATTTGCCGCAATGCTATAAAAATATCCCCGCTGCTTTTGCAGCGGGGAACTTTCAATGGCTCTCCTGGAGCTTTGGCGCTTTGCCCGGCACCTGGGAGAGCAGCACGCCGGAGAAGACCAGCAAGCAGCCCAATAGCTCGGTGGGTGTGAGGCTCTGGCGGAGAATCAGCCAGCCAAAGATCACGGAGAACACCGATTCAAGGCTCATCAAGAGAGAAGCCACCGTGGGCTCGGTATAGGCCTGGCCGATGATCTGGAAGGTATAGCCGATGCCGCTGGAGAAGATACCCGCGTAGCCAATGGGGATCCAGCAGGCAAGGATGTTTTCCCAACGCGGTGTCTCCCAGAGAAAGGCACACACCAGGGACAGGCATCCGCAGACAAAGAACTGCGTGCAGCTGAGCCGAACGCCGTCCACCTGGCCGGTGATCTTGTCAATGACGAGAATGTGGCAGCAGAAGGCCACGGCACAGCCCAGCGTCAACAGCTCTCCGGCGCCCAGGCTGAAATCGGTGCTGCCGCACAGCAGATATAGTCCCACCAGCGCCAGCACGACGCTGCCCCAGACCCAGGGCTTGACCCTCCGCCCGAAGAGCAGCCCCGCCAGCGGCACGAGAATGATATATAGGGACGTCAAAAAGCCCGATTTTCCTGGCGTGGTGTAGAGCAGCCCGCACTGCTGAAGGGAACAGGCGGCAAAGATGATGACGCCGCAGAGGAAGCCGTAAAGAAGCTGCTTTTTCTTTGCTTCCCTGGTCACCGGTCTGCGGCTGACGCCCTTGCGATCCATCACCGCGATCACCGGCAGCAGTACAACGGCGCCCAGCAGGCAGCGGCTTGCCTGGAAGGTGAATGGTTCCAGATAATCCATGCCCACAGACTGGGCAACAAACGCGGCGCCCCAGATCATGGCGCCCAGGAGCAATAGCCCGTTTCCAATCCAACGCTTTGACAAACGAAACCCCTCTTCACAAAAACATTCTGCATTACGGTACCACGAGAAAGCAAACCTGTCAAGAGGGGGATGGGAGGACGCATCATGGAGGATTTATTTTTGCCCACGCTTCATACCTTTGAAAATGACAACATCTTCACCGGAAGCTGGGGCAGTCTTCGCTTTAAAATCACGCCCAATATCGTCAAGAAAACGCCCAAGGAGGTGGACATGGAGGCAAGCTCCATGCACGCAGAGCTCTGGCATGGCATCTTCTGCTATGAAAGGAGCGATATGGAGGCGGAGGAAACCTTTCCCTTGAGCGCAGAGGGCAGGGAAGCGCTCTACCACTGGCTCAAGGAACATGCCTGACGGAAAGGAGAAGCCATGAAAACTGCACTCATTCAAATGCCCGTTGTAAAAGACAAGGCGGAAAACTTAGCGCGTGCAGCCAAAGAAATTCAGCGCGCTGCGAGAGACGGCGCGGAGCTTGCGATCCTTCCTGAGATGTTCTGCTGTCCCTACTCCAACGCCTCCTTCCGCGCCAACGCAGAGGAGGCCGGCGGCCGCATCCATACCGCCATGGCCGAGGCCGCCCGGAAAGCAGGGCTTTGGCTGGTGGCAGGCTCCATGCCAGAGCTGGCGGATGGGAAGATTTATAATACATCCTTTGTCTTTGACTCCAGCGGCCATCAGGTGGCCTTTCACCGAAAGATTCACCTCTTTGATATTGATGTCCAAGGCGGCCAGCGATTCTTTGAATCGGAGACGCTCTCCGCTGGGAATCGCGCCACGGTGTTTGACACGCCTTTCGGACGCCTGGGGCTATGCATCTGCTTTGACATTCGGTTTCCCGAGCTTGCCCGGGTGATGGCGCTGGCCGGGGCACAGGCCATGATTGTCCCGGCAGCCTTCAATATGACCACGGGGCCTGCCCACTGGGAGTTGGCCTTCCGCCAGAGGGCGGTGGACAACCAGTTTTTTACCCTGGGCGTGGCGCCTGCGCGGGACGAAGAGGGAACGTATGTCTCCTATGGAAATTCTATTGAGTGAGGGAACCACCGGCTATGCCGGTGGGGGTATCTCGTAAAAAAGCTTTAGCTTCAAGCATCGAGCGAAGCGAGCTTAAAACAACAATGCTACGATAACTGCGAGACACCGACGAAACAAG
>DVGD01000264.1 GCA_018712905.1 Candidatus Avoscillospira stercoripullorum
GGGGGTGGTGTTGTCCACGGCGAAGTCGGAAAAGGCTTCATAGAGGGGCTTTCTCGCCTGGTAGATAGCCTCGATTCCCTGGCTCTGGGACACCGGGCGGCCATCGATGGGCAAATCCGCCAAAGCCCGGCGGAGCCACACCACCGTGCCGTTCTGCCGGAGAAGATCCCGGTTTTCCGGCCTTACCACGCAGCCGCCGCCGGTGGCAATCACCAGCCCCGACCGCTGGGTCACCTGGGCGAGTACCTGGGTCTCCAAGTCCCGGAAGGCTCCCTCGCCGTATGTTTGAAAATACGCCGGGATGCTCATGCCTGCTTCCTGGACGAATTTCTCGTCGCAGTCCACAAATTCCCGATTTAACTTTTGTGCAATTTTCTTCCCCACGGTGGTCTTGCCCGCGCCGGGCATGCCGATGAGGACGATATTCTCCATCTGCTGCCGGATGGCTCCATACACCCGCTCCAGGGTTTCCAGGGGAATGTCCCGGCCGGTGAAGATCTCACTGGCGCGGACGGCCTGGGCGACCAGCATCCATAGGCCGCTCTCGCAGGGGATCCCGGCGGCCTCGGCGTCCAGGATGAGCCGCGTGCGCGACGGGTTATAGACCATGTCCAGCACCGCCTCCAGGCGGGGCAGGCGGGCAATGTCCAGCGGCGCCTGGCCGGCGTTGGGGTACATGCCCACGGGGGTGGTGTTGGCCAGGATGGCCGCGTCGGCGTGGCGGTCTAAATTCTCGTAGTTATTTTCCCCGCGGCGGGAGATCACCACCACCTGCGCCCCCAGGGCTTGGAGCACGGCCTGCGCCGTCACCGACGCGCCGCCGGAGCCCAGCACCAAGGCTTTCTTCCCCGCACAGGAAACGCCCAGCCGCTTTACCATGGCCTCGAAGCCGTAGGCGTCGGTGTTGTCGCCATAGATTTTGCCGTCCCGGCGCCATAGGGTGTTGACGCTTCCCAGCTTGCGCGCCAGGGGGGAGAGCTCGTCGCAGAAGGGCACCACGTCCTTCTTATAGGGTATGGTGACGTTGAGCCCGTCCCAGCGGTCGGACTTCACGAAGTCCTCCAGCGCCTGGGGCTCAAGCTCGATCAAATCATAGCGGTAGTCGCCCAGCATGGCGTGGATGGCCGGGGAATAGCTGTGCCCCAGCTTGCGCCCCAATAGTCCGCAGCGCAGCATCAGACCACCTCGGAGTAGGAGCCCAGGTACGTGAATTCCTCGGTGGAGGCAGAGAGCTCACAGATGATCTGGATGAACTCCTCGGAGTAGATGGACGTCTCCAGGTCGAAGTAGAACATGAACTCAAAGTCCCGGTCGGGAATGGGGCGGGATTCCAGCTTGGTGATGTTGATGCCCAGGGCATAGAACCGCGCCAGGAGGCGGTAGAGGGCGCCGGGGCGGTGGGCGGCGGCCAGCATGAGGGAAGTGCGGTCGGCGCCGGGGTAGATCTCCAGGTTCCGGGAGATGCAGATGAAGCGGGTATAGTTGTTGCCCTGATCCTGGACGGAGTACCTGAGGCAGCTTAAATTATAGAGCTCCATGCAGCTTCTCGAGCACAGGGCGGCAACGTCGCTGCGGTCGGATTCGGCCACCATCTTGGCTGCGGCGGCGGTATTTTCCACGGCGGTGACCTTCACATCGGGGCCAAGGCTCTTTAAAAACTCCGTGCACTGGCTGATGGCCTGCTCGTGGGAGTAGATTTCCTTGACGTCCGAGAGCTTGGTGCCCCGCTTGGCCAGGAGGTTGTGGTCGATCTTCAGGCGCACCGAGCGGACAATGGAGAAGTTGTGGTGGATCATGAGATCGTAGATCTTCTTCACCGAGCCGGCGGTGGAGTTTTCAATGGGCACCACGCCGTACTGGCAAAGGCCGTTTTCAATGGCGGAAAACACCCCTTCAAAGTTGTTGAAATAGAGGATGAAGGGCATTTTGAAGAGCTTTTCACAGGCGATCTGGGCGTAAGCCCCCTCCACGCCGCACACGCCCACATTGGCGCTCTGGGGGAAGAGGCTGGGGGTACCGGCGATGGCGTCGGCAATCTTATGGCTCAAGTCGGTGTACTGCTCCATCTGGCGGCTCTGGTAGGAACGGCTGAGCTCGAAGAGGGAGGAGTAGAGCACGCTGGTGTAGTTGCGCATCTCCATGGGCACCTTGGAGAGAATGGCGCGCATTTTTTGAATTTCCCGCCCGGTGTCCAGCACGGGCAGGCCGTGCTCCTTCTTGTAGGCGGCGATGGCGGACGCCGTCGCCATGCGTTTTTCAAAGAGATCGATGAGCTGATCGTCGATTTTGTCGATCTCCTGGCGATAATCCTTCAAATCCATGGGTTTTCTTTCCTCCTTGCGCGGCTTGCCGCGCACTTATTCACGATTCACGAACTGCGCGACTGCCCCACGGGTGCGGTGGAACATTGCGGTGCATCCTGTAGGGGCGCATTTCATATGCGCCCGTGCCGGGCTACGTTCAGCGGAAGGCTTGCAGGTATCGCAGCTGCCTTACGGGCGGATATATAATCCGCCCCTACAGCCACGGGGAATCCTTCGTTGTGTTGGTGCTGGCGCAGAAGTATGCGTCCAGCAGGGCGATGGCCATGGCGGCCTCCACCACCGGCACGGCGCGGGTGGTGATGCACGGATCGTGGCGGCCGTGGATCTCCAGGGGCACGCCGGTCTTTTCCGCCAGGGACACGCTCTCCTGGCGCTGGGCGATGGACGACGTGGGCTTCACCGCCGCCCGGAACACAATGGGCATGCCCGAGGTGATGCCGCCCAAAATGCCGCCGTGGCGGTTGGTGCGGGTTTTCACCTGC
>DVGD01000265.1 GCA_018712905.1 Candidatus Avoscillospira stercoripullorum
TTGGCCGCGCACTAAGGTCATGGCCACATCCGCCCCCGAGGCGGAGTAGACCAGGTTGGAATAGACGTTGTGGCAGGGAATGAGGTGGGGCTGGGTGAAGTCCAAAAGCACCAGGTCTGCGTCCATGCCGACTTTCAGCATGCCGCACTCTGCCGCCCTTCCCTGGGCTTTGGCGCCGCAGACCGTGGCCATCAAGAGGGCGGCCTTGGCGGAGAGGGCGGTGGGATCGCCCGCCTTGGCCTTGGACTGAAGGCACGCCGCCCGCATCACCCGGAAGAGGTCGAGGCTCCCCGCCTCGGCGGCGGAGCCGGTGCCGAGAGCCACGTTGAGCCCGGACTTGACCAGGGCGGCAGGGTTGGCCGAGGGCTTTCCCAGCTTTTCTTCGCAGAGGGGGCAGTGTACCGCCGTGGCCTTCCGGCGGGCAAGCAGCGCCATGTCCTCGTCGGCCAGGCAGCCGCAGCCCGCGGCCTGGATGGGCACGGAGAGCAGGCCGTGGCAGTCTAAAAGCGCCGCGGGGGTGAGCCCGGCGCGCTCCAGGGCGTCCTCGTTTTCCGTCTCCGTCTCGGCCAGGTGGAGCTGGAGCCCCAGCTTCGCGTTGATGGCGTACTCCGAGAGGGCTTCCCAGAGCTGGTAGGTGGAGCTGTAGACGCCGTGAAGCCCGGCGTCGATGTGGATGCGGCCGTGGTCATAGCCGTGGTAACGCTCCACAGTGCGCACCAGCGCCTGGCAGTCGGGGTAGGTTTCAAAGTCAAAGTCGTCGCCCAGGTACATGGACATGGCCGGCGCCACATTGGCCTTGATGCCGCTCTCGGCAGCCGCCCCGGCCACGGCCTCCAAGTCTGTCTCCAGGCAGGAGAGGGAGGTGACACCGGCGCGAAGGCTCTCGGCGATGGCGAGAAGCGCCGAAGCGCGGATGGCGGCCTCGTCCATCTGCTCCTCCCGGGGATAGAGGCGCTCGGAGAGGCGGGTACGCTCGTCCACCTCGTCGCCCCAGCCCCGGAGGACGGTGTTCCCCAGGTGGGCGTGGCAGTTGATGAGGCCGGGGAGCATGACCATGCCCGTGGCTTCAATGATCTTCTTCGGCTTTCCCTCCGGGGGCTTTTTGGAGAGGTAGGCGATTTTGCCGTCCTCCACGCCCACAAAGGCGTCGGGCAGCACCGCCCGGGCGGGATCCATGGTCACCGCGGTGACATGGGAAAAGAGTAAATCCATACTTCCTCCTATAGACAGGGACTCTGGCTGTCGGTCTCCTCCAAAAGGGCGAAGATCTGCTCCTTCTGGGCGAGGATTTGGTCGATCCGGGCGACGTAGTCCGCCGGAATCTTGGGGTTGTGGAACCGCTGGAGCTGACCGGGGCCTAAGTTGACCTTGGTCATGCCGCCGCCGCCCAGGGAGAGAATGGTGTGAAGCTCCTCCATCATGCAGATGTTGTAGAGCCCCGTGAAGCCTCTCTTGCACCAGCCCACGTTCTCAAAGCTGCCGGACATGTACTTCTGCCGGTAGAGATAGTATGGCTCGTAGCCGGCGCGGCGCAGGGCTTCCTCGGTGCGGGTGAGCATCTCGGAAACGGCCTGGCCGCTGGGCAGGGCGTCCCGGCTCTGGTAGAGGGCGGCGGCCTTCTTGAGCGCCAGGGTGTGAACGGTGATGTTGCTGGGCTCGAGGGCGATGACCTTCTCCACCGAGGCGAGGAAGGACGAAACGTCATCGCCGGGCAGTCCCGCGATCAAGTCCATGTTGATGCCGTCAAATCCGGCGGTTTTGGCGTCTTCATAGGCGCGAAGGGTCTGGGCGGTGGTGTGGTTTCTGCCGATGCGCCGCAACACGTCGTCGGACATGGTCTGGGGATTGATGCTCATGCGGTCGGCGCCGCCCTGGCGGATCACCTGGAGCTTTTCTAGATCCAGGGTGTCAGGTCTTCCGCCCTCCACGGTAAATTCCAAGCACTCCGAGAGGTCGAAGCTCTCCCGGATGACGGAGAGAAGCCGCTCCATTTGAGGGGCAGAGAGCGTGGTGGGGGTGCCGCCGCCCATGTAGAGGGTGCGGACGGTGCGGCCGGTCTTTTGAAGCAGCGCGCCGGTGCGGCGAATCTCCCGCTCCAGGGCGTCCAGATAGGGGGCGAGATCCTTGCCGAACTTCTCCACGCTCTGGCTCACAAAGGAGCAGTAGGCGCACCGGGTGGGGCAGAAGGGAATGCCCACGTACACCGAGAGATCCTTTGGCCGCAGGAGCCGGGCGGTCTCCACGGTGTGGCGGGCAGAATCGATGCAAAGCCGCCGTCGGGCGCCGCTCACGAAATAGGTGTCCTTTAACAGCTTGTCGGCAGATTGCTCCGTGCCGCCGGAGAGGAGGTGGGCGCTTACCAGCTTCGTGGGACGCACCCCGGCCAAGGCGCCCCAGGGCGGGGAGAAGCCCAGGACTTCCACGGCGGCCAGGTAAAAGCTCTGCTGCAAAATCCGCCGCCGGAGGCGCACATTGTCCTTCTCGCCCATGGGAAGGCGCTTTGTGCCGTGGCCGGTGCGGCCATGGAGGGTGATCTTGGCCGTGGCGGTGAGGTAGGTTGTCCCCGCCGAGAGGGTGGAGACGGCCTCGCCCTCGGCCTCCTCGGGGAAGAGCTGCATCATCAGCTGCTCCACGGCGTAGAGCTCGCTGTGGCCTTGGAGGGTGAGCTTCATTGTGCCATAGCCTCTTTCATGTAGGGATTGGTTTGGCGCTCCTGGTCGAGGGTGCTGGCCTCGCCGTGGCCGGGGAGGACAGTGTAGTTCCCCGGCAGCGCCGAAAGGCGCTTGAGGGAGGCGAGCATGGCCTTCCACGAGCCGCCGGGGAAGTCCGTGCGGCCGCAGGAGCCGGCGAAGAGGGTGTCTCCGGCGAAGAGGAGATTCCCACAAAGCAGGCACACCGAGCCGGGGGTGTGGCCGGGGGTCTCCAGCACCCGGAAGGTGATGGAATCCATGGAAATTTCGTCTCCGTCTTCATAGAAGTCCGTCCAGCTCAGCCCCCGGGTCATAGCGGCGGCCAGGCGGGTGTCGGCGGCGTGGACGTAGACCGGCAGGTCGGGATAGGCCGCGCGGAGGGCTGCCAGGCCGCCCACGTGGTCGTAGTGGCCGTGGGTGAGGAAGATGTAGGCGGGGGTGAGCCCCTTGCCGGAAAGCCATTGAGCCACGGCGTCGCCGTCGTCACCGGGATCGACGATGGCGCAGCGGTGGGTCTTTTCGTCCGCAAGGACGTAGCAATTGGTCTCCAGCTGCCCAAGGGGGAAGGTGAAAAGCTCCATGTTGACCTCCTTATTTGAGATCCCGGGTGTCCACGATCATGGTCACCGGGCCGTCGTTCACCGAGGAAACCTGCATATAGGCGCCGAACTGGCCGTGCTGGGGCGGGAAGCCCAGGCGCTCGCACTCGGAAAGGAACTGCTCGTAGAGAGGCACGGCCACGTCGGGGCCTGCGGCGGCCAGGAAATTGGGGCGGCGGCCGTGGCTGCAGTCACCGTAGAGGGTGAACTGGCTGACCACTAAGACGCTTCCGCCCACGTCGGCAAGCCCCTTATTCATTTTATCGTGTTCATCGCGGAAAATGCGAAGCCCCAGCACCTTTTCCGCGAGCTTGCGGCAAAGGGCGGGGGTGTCGTCCCGGGTGACGCCCAGGAGAATGAGAAAGCCCTGGCCGATCTCGCCCACGGTCTGGCCATCGATGGCCACCGAGGCCGAGCGGACACGGGTGACAACTGCACGCATAGGAAACCTCCAAAGAATGATGATATTTGCCGACACGCTCCCGGGTTTTTCGTAGGGGCGGCCTTTATGGCCGCCCGTACCGCAGTTGCGTTTTGCGGGAGTCTTACGGAAATCGCGACTGCCCCAACACCTCTCCGTCGCGCTACGCGCGCCACCTCCCCTCAAGGGGAGGCTTTGCGCCGCTTCGCGGCACGGGTCGCAGATTTGTTCGTAGGGGCGGATGCCCACATCCGCCCGCAGCAGCCGCGATTTTCCGCCCAGGTACGCCGAACGCACCGCATCGTAGGGCGGCATGCCTTCATGCCGCCGCCGACGGCACCTGCGATACCCGCAAGGCTTCCGTAAAACGCAGCCCGGCACGGGCGGCCAATATCGGCGGCGCTTCGCATGCGGACGCGCAATGCGCGCCCCTACGGGGTGCACCGCGTCAATTCTTGCCGCGGCGGACGTTTTCCACGCCGTTGACCGCGCGGAGCTTGGCGGTGACGTTTTGGAGCTCCTTGACGTCGTGCACCGAGAAGGTCAGGCTGGCCACGGCCTTGCCGTCGGGCATGGAGCGGCAGGAGATCTCGGTGACCTTGATCTTCAGGCTGGTCATCACCATGGCCAGATCCAGCATCAGGCCGTCGCGATCCTTGCAGTCAATCTCCAGGGAGGTGGCAAAGTCCTCCCCGGCGATGGTGTCGGCCCAGGAGGCGCGCACCCAGCGGTCGGGCTGGCGCTCGATGAGGGCGGGGCTGGCGTTGGGGCAGTCACAGCGGTGGATGGACACGCCGTAGCCCTTGGTGACAAAGCCGATGATGGGGTCGCCGGGGACGGGGGTGCAGCAGCGGGCGAACTTTAAAAGGCAAGAGCCGATGTCCTCCACGATGACGCCGGAGTTGGAGTCCACAGCGGCCTTCTTCCCGTTGGTCTGGAGGGGCTTGGGCGTCTGATCCTTGGCGGGGACAGCCTTGCTGGCCTTCACCAGCTCGTCGCGGATGCGGTTGACGCACTTCACCGCCGTCATGCCGCCGTAGCCGATGGCGGCGTACATGTCGTCCAGGGAGTCGAAGCTTACCTTCTTGAGAATGGTGGGCAGCACGTCCTCGTTCTGCAAAACAGCCGGGTCGATGCTCATGCGCTTGAGCTCGGATTCGAAGCTGGCCTTGCCGTGGGCGATGTTCTCCTCGCGCTTTTCCTTCTTGAACCACTGCTTGATCTTGATGCGCGCCTGGTTGCTCTGGCAGATCTTGAGCCAGTCGCGGCTGGGACCCTTGGCGCTCTTGGAGGTGAGTACCTCCACGATGTCGCCGTTTTTGAGCTGCATGTCGAAGCTGGCAATGCGGTTATTCACCTTGGCGCCCACCATGGAGTTGCCCACGGCGGAGTGGATGGCATAGGCGAAGTCGATGGGCGTGGAGCCGGCGGGCAGGGAGATGACCTTGCCCTTGGGAGTGAAGACGAAGACCTCGTCGTTGAACATATCCACCTTGAGGGAGTGGATATAGTCCTCGGCCTCGGTGTCCTGCTGGCTCTCTAAGAGGCGGCGCACCCACTCAAACTCCTTCTCCTCGCCGGCGCCCTGGCCGCCCTGCTTGTACTTCCAGTGGGCGGCGACGCCGTATTCGGCGGTCTCGTGCATCTTCCAGGTGCGGATCTGCACCTCGAAGGGAATGCCCTCGGTGCCGATGACCGTGGTGTGGAGGGACTGGTACATGTTGGGCTTGGGGGTGGAGATATAGTCCTTAAACCGGCCGGGCACGGGGTTGAAGAGGTCGTGGATGTGACCTAAGACATTGTAGCAGTCGGGGATGTCGTCCACGATGACCCGGAAGGCGTAGAGGTCATAGAGCTCGTCGATGGTCTTGTGCTGATCCTTGAGCTTGCGGTAGATGGAGTAGACGTGCTTGATGCGGCCGTAGATGGTGCCGTGGATGCCCACGCTCTCCAGCCGCTCGGTGATCTTCATCTGGATGCCCTGCATGAAGCGGTTGTCGGAATCCTTGTGCTCGGCCAGGTAGTCCATGATCTGGTGGTAGCCCTCGGGATCGAGGTACTGCAGGGACAAGTCCTCCAGCTCCCACTTGAGCTTCTGCATGCCGAGGCGGTGCGCCAGGGGCGCGTAGATCTCCATGGTCTCGGTGGACTTGGAGATCTGCTTGGGGCCGGACTGGTACTCCAGGGTGCGCATGTTGTGCAGCCGGTCGGCGATCTTGATGAGGATGACCCGGATGTCCTTGCTCATGGCCATGAACATCTTGCGGAGATTCTCCATCTGCTGCTCTTCGGTGGTGGAGTAGTTGACCCGGGTCAGCTTGGTGACGCCCTCCACCAGCTCGGCCACAGTGCGGCCAAAGAGCTTTACCAGCTCATCGAAGCTGGCGTCGGTGTCCTCCAGGCAGTCGTGCAGCAGCGCTGCCAGGATGGCGTCGGTATCCAGGCCGATCTCCACCACGATCTCGGCCACGGCCAGGGGATGAATGATATAGGGTTCGCCGCTTTTGCGCAGCTGCTTTTTATGCTTTTCCTCCGCGTAGCGGTATGCCTTGTCCACCAGGGCGATGTCGGTGGTGGGAGCGTGGCGGGCAATGGCGCGCATGAGGGATTGATATCTCGCTTCGGCAGTTTCCATTTCGTCACCTGCTTTCTGAGCATTGCGTTTTGAGTGTTTTGAGGATGGGGCTTTCGTTGAGGTTGACCTTTTCCCCGCGGCTGGGCGCAAGGCGGATGCGCGTCCGGTCGCGCAATACCTCCACGGTGAGAAGTCCACGCTCGGCGAAGACGTCCAGGCAGATCCGCAGCCGTCCCGGCGGCATGGGCGCCCCGGCACGGGCGAGCTTGCGGCCCAGGCAGGAGAGGTTCTCAGTGAGCTGGCGGCTCTGGGTGTGGGCGGCCAGGTAGCGCCACAAGGCGGTGAAGTCCTCCCGCCGGGGCAGGAGCAGGGCGGCCTCCTGGGCGGTGAGGCGCTGACCCTGGGTGAATTTTTCATAGAGGGCGCGCCCGGCGCCGGTGTTGGCGCGGCTGACCCGGTCGGGGCGGATGTCCACCAGGTTGAGCTGGACGGACTTGACGCCCCGGTATTCGTTGATCTGGGGGGTGAAGGCGATCTCCACCTGGTCGCCCAGGGCAATCCCGGCGCGCACAGCGGTGGTGGAGAAGAAGATGGCGCCGAAGCGCAGGCCGTGCCGGCGCAGCCGGAGCCGCAGGTGCCGTCCGCCGCCTACCTCGCTCAGCTGCTCTACGCTCAGGCCGTCCAGGAAGAACACCGGCTTGGGGCAGCCGGCGCCGCAGGGCTCCAGCTGCTCCAGGGCGAGGATGTTCTCCTCGGTGAGCAGCGCGGGATCCACGGCGCAGTCCACCTCCAGGGCGGCGCGGCACTGGCCGCTTTCCACAAATTCCGCCGCCTGGCGCTCCACCGAGGCGCGGAAGGCGTCGATCTCCGAGCGGAGGATGGTAAAGCCCGCGGCCAGCTCGTGGCCGCCGTAGCTTTCGAGCAAATGGGACTGCGCCTCCAAGGAGGCGAAGAGATTGAAGCCCCCGTAGGAGCGGGAGCTGGCCTTCCCCTTCTCGCCGTCCAGGCAGATGAGGTAGGCCGGGCAGCCGAATTCCTCGGCCAGGCGGGAGGCCACGATGCCGATGACGCCCTGGTGCCAGCCCTCGCCGGCCAGGACGATGGCGTGGCCGGCCTTGTTTCGCGCCAGCATGGCCAGCGCCTCCTGGTAGATCTCCGCCTCCACCTCCTGGCGCTGGCGGTTGAGCTGGCAGAGCTTGCGGGAGAGCTCCTGGGCAGTGGCTTCGTCCCGGGTGAGGAAGAGCTCGGCGGCCAGTCCCACCTGTCCCATGCGCCCGGCGGCGTTGATCCGGGGGGCAAGGGTGTAGCCGATGGTGGCGGCGGTGAGGCCGCGGCGGTCGCAGCCGCACTCTCCCATGAGCGCGGCGAGACCCGGCCGGGGACTGCTGGACAGGGACTTGAGTCCCCGGAGCACGAAGGTGCGGTTTTCCCCGGTGAGAGGCATGACGTCGGCCACGGTGCCAAGGCACAGTAGGTCAGAAAACCGGTCAAGGATGGCCTCCTGGCTTCCAACCAATGCGGCGGCCAGCTTGAAGGCCACGCCCACGCCGGCCAGGTTCCGGGGCTGCCCCGGCTGATCCTTGCGGTGGGGATCCACCACGGCCAGCGCCGGGGGCAGCGCCGCGCGGCACTCGTGGTGGTCGGTGATGATGAGATCCACGCCGATCTCGCGGCAGTAAGCGGCCTCATCGTCGGCGGTGATGCCGCAGTCCACGGTGACGATGAGGCTGACGCCCTGCTCCCTGAGCGCGGCGATGGCGCCGCGGTTGAGGCCGTAGCCCTCCTCGATGCGGGCGGGGATATAGTAGACCACCCTTCCGCCCTGGCTGCGGAGAAACTCCGTCAAAAGGCAGGTGGCAGTGATGCCGTCCACGTCGTAGTCGCCGAAGACGGCGATGGTCTCGCCGGCTTCCAGCGCCGCGCGCACCCGTGCCACGGCCGGAGCCATGTCGGTCAAGGCCAGGGGATCCTCCAGCGGCTCGTCCGCGGTGAGAAAGTGCCGGGCTTTTTCCGGCGTATCATAGCCCCGGGCGGAGAGCACGGCGGCAGTGAGGGGGGCGTACCCGGCCTCCATCAGCGCCTGCTGCGCCTGGGGATTTTGCTCCTTTACATTCCAGATTCCATACTTCACAGCGCATTCCATCCAATAAATTTTCTTTTCTGAATATTATACCATTGATCGCTGTGCAGTACAATTAGAAATTCTCCTTGAACCCTCCGCTGCGGCGGTGGAATTTCCCGGCAAATTGACGGAGCGGGCAAAAAGAGGTGTCCAAGGGACGAAAACTGTGGTATGATGGTAGAAAACGAGAAGGAGCGTGATTCAGTGCATCCCACGAGACGACTTTTGGCGCCCGGGCTTTCCAACTGCCGGGATCTGGGCGGATACGCCGCCGCGGGGGGCGTGACGCGCTGGGGCGTATTTTACCGCAGTGAGGCGCCCTGCGGCCTGCCGGAAGAAGGCATTGCCTGTTTTCGGGCGCTGGGACTGGGGGAGAGCATCGACCTCCGGGGCGAGGCGGAGATCGCCTGGCGCCCCAGCGCCTTGGCGGAGGTTTTCCCCTACCGGAGAATCTCCCTCTCCGGCGGCGCAGAGACCTTTGAAAAGAAAAACCTGCCCGAGGGGCCTTTTTCCTGGGACAAGGTGTATATCAAGCGGGCGCGGGAGCACCGGGACTGGGTGCGCGACGTGGTCACTGCCTTGGCCGAGGCCGAGGGCTCGGTGCTCTTCCATTGCACCACCGGCAAGGATCGCACGGGCATCATCGCCTGCTGCCTTTTGGGCGCGGTGGGTGTGAGCCGGGAGGATATCGCCGCGGACTACTGCCTGAGCCAGGTGTACCTCCAGGATATGTTCGAGGGCATGCGCACGGGGCGCATCACCATCCGCAAGGAGCCGGGGAATTTTGAAGACTATGTCTTCCAGACGCCCTTCCAGGCCATGCTGGATTTTTACGACTTTTTCACCCGGGAATTCGGGGGAATTGTGCCCTACCTCCGGGATATCGGCGTCACCGAGGGGAGCCTCGCAAGGCTCAAGGCGCGCTTCCTAGACGCGGATTAGCACAAAAAAAGCGCCGCCCGGCCTGCTGGGCGACACACAGCGTGTCGAAAAAGTCTTTTCGCCACGCTGTGCGGATTTTGAAACTTTTCGATCAGTTTCAAAATCCTGTTGATTGAACGCGCGGTGGGCTTTTTGCCCCCCGCACACACCCCCCGCTGCTCTGTCTCATCAGTCTTCTGCGGGTTTTTTCAACAGCCTGGGGGGATTTTGTATGTAGGGGTCGA
>DVGD01000042.1 GCA_018712905.1 Candidatus Avoscillospira stercoripullorum
CTCTATGTGGACAAAGCCGGAACCTACACCTTCACCTTTACGCTGTATGACGGCGACGGCGTGGCGCTTGCCTCTGATACCGCCACGGTGAGAGCCTATCCGGCGGAAGAGGACTACCGGGTTTACATCGACGCCGGCAAGCACGGCACTGTCACCGTCAGCGACCGCTACGCTGCCAAGGGCGACCGTGTCATCATCTACGCCACGCCCGACAAGGGCTATGAGCTGGACACCCTGAAGGTCTACGACGCCTGGGGTGACCGCGTGGACGTCTATGCCTATGGCAGCAACTATGCGTTCACCATGCCCCGTTCCGCCGTCAAGGTGGTGGCGACCTTCACCGACGTGAAGTACGGCCACTTCACCGACGTGCCCACGGACAGCTGGTACTATGACGCCGTGTACTACGTCTACAACCACGATATCATGGACGGCATCGGCAACCGTACCTTCAACCCCTACGGTGATTTGAGCCGCGCCATGATTGTCACCACCCTCTACCGGCTGGAGGGCGAGCCCGGTGTCCGCACCTCCGGCAGCTTCCGCGATGTCCCCGACAACACCTGGTATTCCAGCGCTGTGGAGTGGGCTGCCAAGGAAGGCATCGTCAAGGGCTACGGCAAGAAGACCTTTAAGCCCTCCGAATCCGTCACGGTGGAGCAGCTGGCCGCTATCCTCCAGCGCTACGCCGACTACAAGGGCTATGATATCGACGAGACCGTCCGGCTCTACGCCGATGCAGTGGTCTCTCAGTGGGCTGTGAACAACGTCCGCTGGGCTGCCGCCGAGGGGCTCCTCCGCGATGGCCGCAGCACCAACGGCACGCTGGTGGCAACCCGCGCCGAAATCGCCTACGCCCTCTACGGCTTCATGGTCAACGTGGCGAAGTAACGCGATTGCTTGAAAGCGGATCTGAATGTTTAACAAACAAGGCAGTGAGTCCTGCGAATGGACTCACTGCCTTGTTATTATTTCCCCTGGCAAAGCGCCAGAAGCCGCCTTTTCAAAAGCTCGTACCGCTGGCGCTTTTCCTCCTTGGCAAAGTGCACCTGGCGGAACTGCTCGGGGTTATCCCGGTAGTCCAAGTTCTCCCGGAACTGCTCGCTGGTGAGGTCAAAGGTGTGGCCGTCCACCACGTTATAGCAGTGGAAGTTGCCGTCCGGCAGCGGGACGCCGTAAACCTGGCCGCCGAAGAGATCCTGCACCAAAAACGCCGTGATGGAGCACTGCCCGCAGGTCTTGTTCTCCTCCGACCACTTCTCCCGGAGCCTGGGCGCGCAGGTCTCCGCGCTCCAGCCGCCGGCGGAGAGCCGGTCATAGAGATCCCGGGGCGTGGCAATGCCGGGATATTCATTGGTTTTCACCGGCACGGTGGCCTGCTCCCAGCCGGCAAAGCGATAAGATGACAAGAAAATCGCCTCCATTTTCCCAATTTCAAGGGTATTATAGCACCGGCCATGCAAAAATGTCAATTGCGCCCAAATCAGGGAAGAAATGCGTTTGCATTGCGGAAGAATTTCCTATATAATGTAAATTACCGCGCCGGCAAGGGAACGGAATTGGAAGCTGGAGGAAGCAAAGATGCAGGCAAGCTGGATATCAAGTGTGGTGAGCCTGACGGTGTTTGCGGCCTGGGCATTTGTCCTGTGCATGACTCTGCGGCGGCGGTTTGGGTGGCTTCCCACGGTGCTCCTCTATCTCCTGGGCGCGCCGTTTTATTTTATTCTTCCGCAATATGTGCTGCCCTACGGAACGCTTCCCCGGGCGTTGCTTGGCATGATTACCTTTGCGCTCTTACAGGTTCTTCTCTTCCGGGAGAAATGGTATAAGACCCTCTTTGTGGTGGGGGTGATTTTCGTACTGATGATGGTGGCGGAGCTGATGGTGGTGGCGCTGGCAACTCCGCCGGAGGCGCTCCGGGAGGGAATGGAGCTGCAAGTCCAGCCGGACTTCGCCGTGGGAACGTATATCATGTACTTGGCCATCCATGCGCTGTTCCTGTGGGGCTTTACGCTCTTTCTCAAGCGCTACCAGTATCACCTGCTGCCCACAGAGTGGCTGCTGTACCTGGCCTTTCCGGTGAGCCAGTGCCTGCTATTGCTGGGGTGGATGGATGTGAGCCGGATGGATCTGGAGGTATCCCGGATTTTATTGATGCTGGCGGCCATCGCGGTCTGTGTGGCAGCGGATGCGGCGCTGTTCCAGGCTGTCCGGGGCATGGCGCAGCGGGGCGCCCTGCGCTCGAAAAACGAGCTCCTGGAGGCGCAGATTGCCATGCAGAAGGAGCACTATGCAGCCATCACTGCCCAATACCAGGCCATCCGCCGGATGCGCCACGACATTGCCAGCCATCTCTACACCATGGAGCTGCTGCTTCAGCAGGAGAAATACCGCGAGGCTGCTGCCTACACCAAGGAGGTCAAAGCGGCCAACGAGAATGTTTCCCGGCTGGGACTGTGCGAAAACCCGGTGGCGGACGCCTATCTCACCTCGCGGTTTTCGCAGCTGCGCGACCAGGGGGTGGAGGTGTCGGCGGAGATCGCCATTCCTGACGCGGCGGGCGTGTCCGACGCCGACCTCATCATTGCCCTGGGGAACCTCCTCAATAATGCCTGGGATGCCATCCAGGGAAGTGTGTCGCCCCAGCTTCGCCTGCGGGTGAGGTGCCGGGAGGTCTATCTTCAATTGGAGACGGAGAATACGGTGTCGGCCGTGCCACGGGAGAAAAAGCGGCGAATCCCTGAACTGGAGCGGGGGATCGGCATGCATATTCTCCGCGATTTGGCGGAGAAGTACCAGGGCTCCTTCACCTACCGGCAGGAGGGCGGGTGGTTTTTCGCCAGCCTGATTTTACAAAGGAGAGAAGAAGATGCTGACCATCGCGATCTGTGACGACGAAGCGCTGCACCGGCAGAACACCATGAATGTGCTGCTGCGGCATGCGGCTGCCTATGACCCAGTGCTTCGGGAATTTGAGTCACCCGCAACGCTCCTCGCGGCCATTGAGAAGGAGCGCTATGCCCCCGAGATTGCCTTCTTGGATATTCAGATGGAGGAGAACGGGATCGCTCTGGCACAGACCATCAATCGCCGCTGCCCAAGCTGCGCGGTGATTTTTTTGACGTCCTATTTGAACTTTGCCACCGAGGTTTACGAGACGAAGCATGTTTACTTCATTCTGAAGGAGCAGCTGGAGGAGCGGGTGGACGCGGCTCTGGCACGGGCGCTCCAGCAGATGCGCGATGAAAAGGTGCTTGTCTACCGTAGCGGCAGCAGCTTAGGCACCATTCCTGCCCGGGAGATCCTATATCTGGAGCGGGTGCTGCGTCAGACACGCATTATGACCATGAAAGGGGAAGTGTGGAGCAAGGAGGAGCCGGCGAAGCTGCTCCAGGGCGCGGTGGGGGAGCGCTTTGTCCGCTGCCACCAGAGCTACTGGGTCAACCTGGAGAAGGCCAAGGTCTGGAACAGGGCGGAATTTACCCTGGAGGACGGCACGCGCATCCCCATCAGCCGCACCTACCGCAGCGAAGCCCAGGCACTTTTCTTCAAGCACCTGGGCAGACGCCTCTAGGATGGCGTGGCACAACAAGCGCGCCGCAAACGTCCGGCGCATCTACCGGCAAAAGGACTGGAGCTTCCTTGGAAACTCCAGCCCTTTGTTCTTTTTGATTACAGTCTGTGCTGCTCGCCCCAGTCGCACATCTCATCCAATATGGGGATCAGAGACTTTCCGCGCTCTGTCAGGCTGTATTCCACCTTGGGCGGAATCTGGGGATACTCTTCCCGGTGCACCAATTGATCCGCCTCCAGCTCCTTTAAGGTGGAGCTGAGGGTTTTGTAGGAGATCCCGCCGATGTACTTTTTCATCTCGTTGAATCGAACCACTCCAAAGCACATCAGGGTATAGAGAATGGTCATTTTATATTTGCCGCTGACGAGAGATAGGGTATAGCTGAAGCCGGTATCGGCTAGATTGGCTGCTGAAATACAGGCCTGATATTCCTTCCGTTCCTCCATAGACGCTCTCCTTTTGGTAAGTATCGCACTTTCATGTGCGTACTTGTTCTTTTTCTTGTTCTTGCTATGATTGTATTATCAGCAAGAGAGGAAGTCAATCTCTCAAGGACAAGGAGGAATAGTTATGAGCAAGAAAATTGTGGTGATTACAGGCAGCCCTCGGAAAAAAGGCAATAGCTTCGCCATGACGGACAGCTTCATCCAGGCGGCGGAGGCAAAGGGACATACCGTCACCCGCTTTGATGCAGCCATGATGAAAATTGGCGGCTGCCATGCCTGCGAGACCTGCTTCAAAACCGGAAAGGCCTGTTCCTTTGACGATGACTTTAACAGCATCGCGCCGGCCATCCTGGAGGCAGATGCAATCGTCTTTACCATGCCGGTCTATTGGTACTCCATTCCCGCGCAGATCAAAGGCATCATTGACCGGCTCTACTCCCTGGTGGTGGGCGGCAAGGACATCGCCGGCAAGGAGTGCGCACTCATCGCCTGCTGCGAGGAGGAGGATCTGTCTGTGCTGGATGGAGTACGCATCCCCATGGAGCGAACCGCTGCCCTCAACAAGTGGAAGATGGTCGGCGAAGTGCTGATTCCCGG
>DVGD01000266.1 GCA_018712905.1 Candidatus Avoscillospira stercoripullorum
GCCTCCAGCATGGCGTTGGCGCTCATGCGGGCGGGGAGCCCCAACCGCTTTAAAAGCGCCAGCCGCTTTTCCCGGCTGTCCGGCCGCCCCGAAAATCCCAGCTCAAATAAATCGGTCTTGGTGATGGGCGCGGCGGGGGCGGACGGCGGCGCTTCCTCTAAAAATGTCGCCCCGGCGCGGCGGAGCGCCTCCAGGAGCACCTGCCCCTCCATGCCCTCCACGCCGAGAAGCCCCTCCTTACCGGGCTTGTCCTTGCGGCGCTCCTTGCCGGGAATGTCGGGGATGTAGGCGTGGCGCACCTGCTCTTTGGGCAATGCGCCCTTGAGAAAATTGCGGATCACAAAGCCTGCGCCGTCGGAATCGGTGAGGATGATGAGCCCCCGCTTCTCGGCCACCTGCCGGAGGAAGGCCAAAAGCTCCCGATCCTTCATCACGCCAAAGCCCTGGGTGGGAATGATGGCCGCGTCGATGAGCTGGGCGAGGGTATTGCGGTCGTACTTGCCCTCCACCACGATGGCCTCTTGAATCTTAACCACGGCGCGCCTCCTCCCGCAGCGTCAGAAGCAGCAGCTCCAGAATGCGCGCCGGATCGTCGCCGCTGCTCTTCATCTGCCAGTCGGCCTCCATGCACAGCTTGACTGCCCGGCGGCAAAACCCGTCGGAGAGGCGCCTGGCCGCCGAAACGGTCTTGGAGAGGACGTAGGGATGGGGCGCGCGGCCGGTGGCCGTTTTAATGAGCTCCCCTAAGGCGCCGTCGCCCTTGCCCGCGTTCAGGCACACCCGGGCATAGTAGAGCCGCCGCATCTGGCTTCCAATGGCCGCCAGGATGGGAATGGGCTCCTGCTGCATGGAAAGGAGCAGGTGCAGCACCTCCAGCGCCTTGGCGAAGTTCCCGGCGGCGATGGCGTCGGTCATGTCAAAGACCTGGGCGTCCAGCACCGGGATCACCACGGCGTCAATGTCCTGCATGGTGATCTCATGCCCTGCGGCGTAGGCCGTGAGCTTATCCAGTTCTGAGGCCAGGGTGGTCATGGCGCCGCCGGTGCGGAAGGTGAGATATTCACAGGCCTTGTCGGAGATGTCCTTCCCGGCGGCCAGGGCGTGCTTGCGGATCCAGGCGGTGAGATCCCGCTGGCTCTGCCGGGCAAATTCCACCGCCAGCCCCTGCTCCAGGGCAGCCTTGAACTTTTTCTGCCGCCCGTCCACCTTGTAGGGCACGGTGTCGAAGATAAAGACCACCGTGCAGTAGTCGGGAATGTCGGAGAGAAGGGCGGTGAGGCCGTCGCGGAAGGATTCCGAGAGCTTGGAAAGATCCAGGTCGTCCACCTGTACCAGGGTGTGCTCGGCCATCATGGGCACCGACTCCACCGCGTCGGTGAGGGTCTGGAGCTCCGCGCTCCCCTGGGGAAAGCGGTGATAGTTGAAGTCCTGGGCGGGGCCGTCCAGGAGCTTTTTCTGCAAGAGGGCAAGATAGTGCTCCAGGAGGTAGCGCTCCTCGCCGTAAAAGAGGTATAGCCGCCGGAATTGCTGGGCTTTGAGGTCGGCCTTGAGTGCGGCCAGGCCGCCGGTTTCCTGCTTTTTCGCCATGGATTACCTCCTGAAAATCATGCTGCCGGAGAGATCGGTGCGGTAGAGCGCGGCGCCGCAGCTGGTGATGCGGGCAAGGGTCTCCCTTGCCGGGTGGCCGTAGGAATTGTCCGCCCCCACCGAGATCACCACCACCTGGGGCTTCACGGCACTCAAAAGCGCCAAAGAGGTGGAATCCGCCGCGCCGTGGTGTCCGGCCACCAGCAGCTCCACCGGGGGAATGCCATATCGTGCCAGAAGCTGCTGCTCCTGGTCGGCGTCTAAATCGCCGGTTACTAGCATATCATATTCTCCCGCGCTTGCCAAGATGGCGAGGCCGTCGTTGCTGGTGCCGTCTCCCACCGGCGGAAAAAGCCGCAGCTGTCCGCCGGAGAAGGTCACGGTGGTTTCACCGGTGACGTAGACCAGGGTCGCCCCGGCCGCTTGGGCGGCGGCCTCCACCGCGTCGCGCAATCTGCCCTCGTCGGGCAGATCGGGAAGATACACAAAGTCCACTGCCACCCGGCTTAGAAGCTGCATGGCACCGCCGGCATGGTCGAGGTCATAGTGGGTGAGCACCAGGGCGTCCACGTTGGTGAGCCCTGCGCCGTGGAGCGTGCGCGCCGCCTGTTCCCCAGCATCCTCCGGGTCTGCGCCGCCGCAGTCAAAGAGGGCGGTGAAGCCGCCGGATTCGAAGATCAGGCACTGTCCCTGCCCCACGTCCAGCACATCCAGCGCGGCATCTTTGCTCCAAAAGGGCAGGCGGCCGCAGACTGCCGCGATAAAAAAGCCCACGGCCAATGCGGCCAATAGCAGCCGTCCGCGGCGCCAGGAGAGGAAGAGCGTCCCGATGGCAACGCACAGCGCCGTCATGCCCCAGATCAGCATGGCCGGGGTGCTGGGGTAGGCGGCGGCGTAAGGCCACCGCGCCAGAAGGGATGTGGCGCGCAGTACATATTGCAGGAGCCACCCTGCGGGGATAGCCAGGGGTGGGAGAACGGTGCAGGCCAGCAGCCCGCAGCAAAACGCGCCGGTGATCGCCCACAGGCATAAGAGGTTGGTCAGCGGGGCAATGAGGGAGAGCGTGTGGAAATAGAGAAGAGAAAGGGGCACCGTCAGGGCGGTGGCCGAGAGGGTGGAGGCGATGGAGGCAGCCAAGAAGCGGGGCAGGCGGGCGCTAAGCCGCTGGGTGAGGCGGCCTGCAAAGAGGTAGATTCCGGCCACGGCGGCAAAGGAGAGCTGAAAGCTCACGCTTCCGATGACCCAGGGATTTTGCGCCAGCAGCAAGAGCCCCGCGCCGCCCAGGGCGGTGGGCATGTCGTACTCCCGGTGGACAAGGCGCCCGCTGAGCAAGATGAGCTGCATCACCGCCGCCCGGCAGGCCGACGGGGTGGCGCCGGTGAGCAGGGTGAAGAGCACCACCAGCGGCATGCCCAAAACGGCGGTGAGCTGGGGTGAGCCCAGGGTGAGGAAATGAAGCAGCGAGACCAGGATGGCCACGTGCATGCCCGACACAGCCACAGCGTGGCTGAGTCCCGTCACCGAGAGGGCGTTTTCCGTCTCGTAGGAGAGCTCGTAGCGGTCGCCGGTGATGAGCGCCCGCAGGAGGGCTGCCGCCTGACCGGAGAACAGCGCGTCGATGCGCCCCTGGAGCCACAGCCGCAGCTTCATGGGGAGGCTGGGGGTACCCGAGACGGCACTTAGATCCCCGGAGGCGGAGAGCACCAGGAAGGTACCACTGTTCCGGAAGAACCGGGAGGCGCGCTCGGCCTCCATCACGCCGGTGACGCGGTCGCCGGGGCTTTGCTCTAAAAGGGATTCGCGCCCGTAGAGCCGGGCGGAGAAGGTGCGGTCTTCCAGGGTGAGCTGTACCTCCGCCGCCGCGCCGTAGTCGGTGGCGAAGGGCGCCTCGGTGAGCACCACCGTGCGAGTTTCCTCGCTGCCCACAATCTGCTGGACGGGGGCGAGGAGCCACTGCTGGTAGAGGAAGCACCAGGTGATGCCCATGGCCAGCCCCAAAAGGAAGACGGAGACCCGCCGGGGTCTCCGTCCGTGGAGGAGGATCGAGCACAGCAGCGCCGCGCCGGCCAGTGCCAGCATCAGCCCATCTTGCGCCAGGTACACATACCCCGCCGCCGCAGCGGCAAAGCCCACGGCAAACAGGCAGAGCTTGCGCATGGAACATCCTCCTCCGTCGTTATTTTTCCTGTAGGGGTCGATCTCTGATCGACCCGCGGGCGGCTGATAGCCGCCCCTACAGCTGCGCTCCCGGTCTTTTCGTAGGGGCGGGGTTTATCCCCGCCCGTGCCGCACCGCGAGGAACCCGCGTGCCTTAATTGAAGCTGCCCAGCTCCTTGCCCGAGAGGACGTGGAAGTGGAGATGGTGCACCGTCTGACCGGCCAGGGCGCCCACGTTGGTGACCACCCGGTAGCCCTCGGCGATGCCCAGCTCCTTGGCTAATTTTGCGATGACGGCGTAGATGTGCCCCACCACCGGGGCAGTCTCCTCGGTCACCTCGGCGGCGGAGGCCAGATGCACCTTGGGAATCACCAGGAAATGGGTGGGCGCCAGGGGGTTGATGTCGTAAAAGGCGTAGCAGAGGTCATCCTCATAGACCTTGTTGCTGGGGATCTCCCCGGCAATAATCTTGCAAAACAGGCAGTCGTTCATCAAAGTTACCTCCTCAGTCCTTCACGTGGGCATCCACATAATCGTCCAGAGCCGCCAGGCAGTCGTCCAGCTTGAGGACGTCGGTGCCGCCGCCCATGGCGCTGTCGGGCTTGCCGCCGCCCTTGCCGCCGCAGATGGGCGCCAGGGTTTTAATCACGTCGCCGGCCTTGATGCCGCGGGCGATGGCGTTTTTGCCGCAGGCGGCCAAAAGGGTAATCTTTCCGTCGTTGACCGCGGCCAGCAGCGCCACGCAGTTGGGCGCCTTGTCCTTGACAAAGTCGCCCATTTTCCGCAGGTCGTTTGCGCCGATGTCGCTGCGGGTCATGGTGAAGACCTTCACGCCCTTGATCTCCTTGGCGGAGAACAGCGTCCGCTCGATCTCGCCGGAGAAGAGCTTATCCTTCAGGCGATCCACGTTCTGGCGCATCTCCTTGAGATCCTGCACGGTGCTTTCCGCCTTGTGGAGAAGCTCCTGGGGCGTAGTCTTGAGAATGGAGGCTGCCTCGGCAATGACCTCGTGCATCTGATCCAACTGATCCATCACAGCCTTGCCGGTGTAGGCCTCGATGCGGCGGACGCCGGAGGCAACGGAGGCCTCGGAGAGGATGCGGAAGGGGCCGACCTTGGCGGTGTTGTTGAGATGGGTGCCGCCGCAGAATTCCA
>DVGD01000267.1 GCA_018712905.1 Candidatus Avoscillospira stercoripullorum
CGGGCGTTGGCCAGCATCAGCTTCAGGCGGTTTTCCTGGTTGACCTTGGTGGCGCCGGCGTCGTAGTCGATGGCGACGATGTTCACATCGGGATTGCGCTCCTTGATGGGCTTCATCATGCCCTTGCCGCAGATGTGATTGGGCAGGCACCCGAAGGGCTGGGTGCAGACGATGTTCTTCACGCCGCTCTCCGAGAGCTCCAGCATCTCCGAGGTGAGAAGCCAGCCTTCGCCCATCTTCACGCCGGTGTGGATGTAGTCCTTGCCCAGGGTGACGGTGTGCTCAAAGGGCGTGGGGGCGGTAAAATGGCCGTCCTCGGCGATGATCCGGCTCATGTCGTTCTTCTTTTTGCACAAAAATTTGTAGGCAATTTTGTAGATTTCGTAGTTTTTCCAACTGCCCCGCTCCAAGAGCTCGTGGTCGAGGATATTATTGTAGACGCAGTAGAGGCAGAAGTCCATGAGTCCCGGCACCACCACCTCGGCGCCCTCGCTCACCAGGAACTGCTCCAAATTGTTGTTGCCCAGGGGCGAGTACTTCACGAAGATCTCCCCCACCACGCCCACCTTCACGGCGTCGCACTTTTGAAGCTGAATCTTTCCAAAGTCGCGGACAATGGCGCGGTAGTTCTCCAGCACCTGGCGGTAGCGAATCTTGCCGCCCTGTCCCATCTCCTTGCCCAGCCGCTCCGTCCACCGGTCGGCCAAGGCCTGGGCAGCGCCCTTTTCCACCTCGTAGGTGCGGCACTGGTTCACCAGCGTCATGAGAAGGTCGCCGTATAAAACGCCATAGAGCATGGCATGGAGCATTTTGAGCGAGAGCTCAAAGCCAGGGTGCTTTTCCAATCCAGCCAGGCTGAAGGAGATCACCGGCACATCGCCGTGGCCTGACTTCTCCAGCGCTTTTCTCAGGAGGGAGATATAGTTGGACGCCCGGCAGCCGCCGCCGGTCTGGAACTGCATCATGGCCACCTTGTGGGGATCGTACTTGCCGGAATTGAGCGCCTGCATCAGCTGGCCGATGACCAGGATGGCCGGGTAGCAGGTGTCGTTATGGACGTACTTGAGGCCGGTCTCGGCGATCTCGGGGCCGGAGGTCTCCAAAATCTCAATCTTATACCCGTATGTACGCAGGATACACGCAATCATCCGAAAATGCATGGGAAGCATGGTGGGGATGAGGATGGTGTAGTCCTTTTTCATCTCCTTGGTAAAGGGCACATAGTATGGATTCATCGATCTTCCTCCCGCTCTTCCAATGCGCCCAAGAGGCTTCTCAGGCGAATGGTCACTGCGCCGAGATTGGTGATCTCGTCAATTTTAATCTGGGTATAGAATTTTCCGGCTTTTTCGAGGATGGCGCGCACCTCGTCGGTGGTGATGGCGTCCACGCCGCAGCCGAAGCTCACCATCTGCACCAGCTCCGTGTCGGGGTGCGCCGCGGCATAGGCCGCCGCCCGGTAGAGCCGGGCGTGGTAGGTCCACTGGTTTAAGACCCGCACCTGGGGCTCCTCGGCCAGGTGGCAGACGCTGTCCTCGCTGACCACCACAAAGCCCAGCGAGCAGGCCAGCTTGTCGATGCCGTGGCTGATCTCCGGGTCGATGTGGTACGGGCGGCCTGCCAGGATCATAATCCGGCGGTGGTTGTCCCGGGCGTACTGGAGCGCCAGCTCGCCCTGGTGTCGCACGGCGTTCTGGTAGTCCTCGAGCGCCTTGAAGCCGGCATCCACCGCCCGGCGCAGCTCAGCCGGGGTGATGGAAGGATCCAGCTCCCGCAACGTGGGCAAAAGCGTCTTGACCAGCTTGCGCTTGTCGTTGATGTTGAGATAGGGATAGAGGAAGTGGATCTTCTTGAGTCCGTCCATATTGCCGTGGAGGAGCTCTGCATAGTAGGCCACCACGGGGCAGTTATAGTGGTTGTCCGAGGCGTGCTCGTCAATATTATAGCTGAGGCAGGGATAGAAGATCGCCTCCAAGCCATTCTCCAGCAGCTGCTCGATATGCCCGTGCATGATCTTGGCCGGATAGCAGGCCGTATCCGAGGGGATGGAAAGCTGCCCCTTTTCATAGGTGCGGCGGGTGGAGAGGCCGGACAAAATCACTTCAAAGCCCAAATTGGTGAAGAGGCCGTGCCACAGGGGCGCCAGCTCATACATGCCCAGCGCCAGGGGAAGTCCCAGCTTGCCGCGCTTGCCGGGACGCGGCGTGAGGCCGGCGATGTAGTCCCGCTTCCAGGCATAGAGGTTGGGAAGTTCCTCCTCGGCCTTGGCAAGTCCCGCGCCCTTCTGGCACTGGTTGCCCGAGACGAAGCGCTTGCCGCTGGAGAAGAGGTTTACCGTGAGGTGGCAGTGGTTGGTACAGCCGTTGCACACCGCCGAGCGGGAAGTATGGGTGAAGTGGGAGAGCGCCTCGGGGGTGATGAGGGTACTCTCAGAAAGGTGCATGGCGTGGAGCGCCGCGCCGTAGGCGCCCATGAGACCGGCGATGGCAGGACGGATCACCGGCGCGCCCAGCTCCTGCTCAAAGGCGCGGAGCACGGCGTCGTTTAAGAACGTGCCGCCCTGCACCACGATTTT
>DVGD01000268.1 GCA_018712905.1 Candidatus Avoscillospira stercoripullorum
GTGGAAGAGGCAGAAGCCCTTGTGGAGGATGCTGACAATGCCACCGATGCTGCGATTGATGCTATGGTGCAGAAGCTGACCGCAGCCGTGGAAAACCTGGAGCGCAAGCCCGTGCCCAGCCGTCCCGGCACCTCTAAGTACACCCTGCGCTTTGTGACCAACGGCGGCTCCACGCTGGAAGCCATCACCGCCATCAAGGGCACCACCATCAAGCTTAAGGACTATATGCCCACCCGTGAGGGCTACACCTTCGCAGGCTGGTATTTAGACGCCGACCTCACGGAAAAAGTAACTGAGGTCACCCTTAACTCCAGTATTTCCATCTATGCCAAGTGGACGAAGAACGGAATGCCCTTTACCGATATCAAGGTAGGCTCCTGGTACTACGACGCTGTGACTTTCGTCTACGAAAACGGCCTGATGCAGGGCACCTCCGCCACGCGGTTCTCGCCGGACAGCAGCCTGACCCGTGCCATGCTGGCGCAAATCCTCTACAACCGTGCCGGAAAGCCCACGGTGAAGGACAAGAGTGCTTTTACCGACGTAGCCAATGACGCCTGGTATGCCGACGCCGTCATCTGGGCATATGGCGAAGGCATCGTCAGCGGAGTGGGCGGCGGCAAGTTTGCCCCTGATGCATCTATCACCCGTGAGCAGCTGGCCGCGATGCTCTATCGTGCCGCAGGCAGCCCCGAGGTGCAGGAGACAACCCTCACCTTCAACGATGCTTCCAAGGTCAGCAGCTACGCCAAGAGCGCCATCTGCTGGGCGGTGGAAGAAGGTATTGTAACCGGTAAGGGTGGCAATCGCCTGGATCCCACCGGCACCGCTACCCGCGCTGAGGTGGCACAGATGCTGGCTCGTTTTGAACAATCCTAAATAACGCAGTAATCCCCCGGCTTTTCTGCCGGGGGATTACTTTGCAATATCAGAATATGTATCAGGAAACTGAGTGTCCCTTCTGGCGAAGCACATTGACCACCTGATCCACCAGCGCCTGGCATTTCTCGTGGCTCTCGGCTTCCACCATGACGCGAATCAGCGGCTCCGTGCCGGATTCCCGCACCAGAATGCGGCCGGTATCGCCCAGGGAGTCGGCAACGGCCTTCACAGCTGCTTGGACATCGGGGTCATTCTGCGCCGCCTGCTTGTCCGCCACGCGGACATTTACCAGCACCTGGGGATAGATCTTGAGATCGGCCACCAGCTGGCTCAGCTTGGCCTTCTTGGCCATCATGACTTCCATGACCTTGAGGCTGGTGAGGATGCCGTCGCCGGTGGAGGCGTACTTGGAGAAGATGATGTGGCCGGACTGCTCGCCGCCAATGCGGCAGTTATTCTGCATCATATATTCGTAGACGTATTTGTCGCCCACTTTGGTCTTGGCATAGCCAATGCCAAGCTCGTCAAAGGCCTTATAGAGGCCAAAATTGGACATCACGGTGGTCACCACGGTGTTGGTCAGGAGCTTGCCGCGCTCCTTCATGTACTTGGCATAGAGGTAGAGAATATGGTCGCCGGAAACGACGTTCCCGTTTTCATCCACGGCCATGCAGCGGTCGGCGTCGCCGTCATAGGCAAAGCCCACGTCCATGCCGTTTTCCTTTACGTACTTCTGAAGTCCCTCAATGTGGGTGGAGCCTGCATTGAGGTTGATGTTCAGGCCATTTGGCTCTGCGTTAATGACGTAAGTCTTGGCGCCCAGTGCGTCAAAGACAGCCTTGGCCAGATTCCACGCGCTGCCGTTGGCGCAGTCCAGCGCGACCTTCATGCCCTTAAAGGAATAAACCCCCAGAGAAATGAGGTAGCCCAGGTAACGGTTTCGGCCGGATACATAGTCCACCGTGCGGCCGATGTGATCGCGATGGGCGAAGGGGAGTGCTGTCCACTTCTGATCAAAAAGGGTGAGGTCTCCGTCGAGATATGCCTCCACCAGGGAGATGGTCTCCTCATCCATCTTCTCGCCCATACTGTTGATGAGCTTGATGCCGTTATCATAATAGGGGTTGTGGCTGGCGGAGATCATAATGCCGCAGTCAAAGCCATCCACCCGTGCCACATAGGCAACAGAGGGTGTTGTAGTCACGTGGAGCAGGTAGGCATCAGCGCCGGAAGCCACCAGTCCGCTCACCAGAGAATACTCAAACATGTAGCTGGAACGACGGGTGTCCTTGCCGATAACAATGCGGGCAGGTTCATCTACGCCGCTGCGGCGCTTGCGTTCGGAATAATACCAACCGAGAAATCTACCGATGGCATAGGCGTGATCCGCGGTCAGCCCCACATTGGCCTCCCCACGGAAGCCGTCGGTTCCAAAGTATTTTGCCATAAACAAAACTCCTCTGACGTAAAATGAGATACGCTATATTATACTCAATTCTTTCCCTGTTGTCCATCTAAACCAAGAATATTCCGAGAGAAAATACTCTTGTACCTCGGATGCTGATGTGGTATGATAAAGCAAATTGTGACTTCTCCAGGAGATATTGCATGAGAAAAAACAATGGTGAGAAAGCAATTCTTATATCGCTTGCAGCAGCTCTCGTACTGCTGACTGCCTTCATATGGGGGCACTCCGCCATGCCTGCCGCGCAATCAGAAGGGGAGAGCCAAGCAGTGCTGCCAATCCTTCAACCACTATTGCTGTGGTTCGGGGTTCCACTGGAACAATGCCATACAGTGCTAAGAAAGATGGCACATTTTTCAGAATACGGACTGCTTGGCATGGTATGGATCTTCCTACTTCTGAAATGTCAGCATCCGCCGCGTCGCTGCATACTCCCGGCCGGCAGTGCGTGCCTCTTTACCGCGCTGGTTGATGAGACCATTCAGCTCTTTGTCCCAGGGCGTAGCGGAATGGTAACAGATATTTGGATTGACTTTGCCGGCGCCAGCGCGGGAATCCTAGGATCGCTTTTGCTAAGCTTGCTCATACGGCATATTCGGAAACAAGCAGCTGCTTCCTGAGGGAAGCAACTGGGAAGGATTATCATGTTGGAAATCTTAGAAGAATTTTGGTACGTTTTCTTCCTTGCCATGGTGCCCGTGGCAGAACTGCGCGGTGCAATTCCGGCAGGAATTGCCATGGGACTGGATCCATGGCTGGTATACGTCGTTGCGGTACTGGGAAATGTGCTTCCAGTGCCATTCTTGATGCTCTTTGTGCGGCAAGTCCTCGGCTGGATGAAGCGCCGAGGTGGTACCCTCACAAGGATTGTTACGGCACTGGAGCGAAAAGCAGATCGGGGCGCAGAGCTTTTTTACCGCTATGAGCTGCTGGGACTGTGCATCCTGGTGGCAGTACCGCTTCCAGGAACTGGTGCTTGGACTGGCGCCCTGGTTGCCTCCATGCTGCGCCTGCGGCTGAAGGCGGCGCTTCCGGCAATTTCTCTTGGTGTGCTCATCGCGGGAGGAATCGTACTGGGCATTTCCTGTGGAGTCAGCTTTGTGCTGATGTAATCGTCTTTTTGAGATGCAGCGTGCTGCATCTCTTTTTTCGTCATAATCACGAAAATCGCAGAGTAAAATCGTAGATACTCATCATTGAAATTCCTTCCATATCTTGATAAATTATACCTATAAGTTTGACACTTGTCATTGGCAAACCAGCTGGAATGTTACTGTTCAATCAGGCATAACCGCTTTGCTGTACTGCTTTACTCCAATCGTGGATGGGAAACCCATGCTTATTTTTGGAAGCAGTCTGCAAGCGGTATTTTTTATGGTTGAATGCAAAGCGGGAATCTCGCTTCAATCACCTGTGCAGAAGGTATTGCAAGCGTGATGCCATAGATATACCCACAAAAGAAGGAGGAAGACTATGAGAAATGCAAATGTTCTCAAAGGCGCCAAACGGCTCACCGCAGTGCTGCTTGCACTGGTGATGCTCCTGGGACTTGTTCCCCAGGCATTCGCCGCAGGACAGGCGCGCTCCACCGAGACGCAGACGTCCTCGCCGGAGGAAACGGTTTACGTCAATTCCTACGGCGGAAGTACCCGCGAGGTGGACTTCAGCGACCACTGGCGCTTCAATCTGGGCAGCGGCAGCGCCGCAAAGGAATATAATGATTCCGCCTGGCGCGACGTGGATCTGCCCCACGATTACAGCATTGAGCAGGAGTATTCTGCCAGTAACGAGGCGGAAAGCGGCTACCTGCCCGGCGGCACGGGCTGGTACCGCAAGACCTTCACCCTGTCCCCTGATTGGAAAGGGAAGTACATCACCATTGACTTTGGCGGCGTCTATATGAATGCCACAGTCTATCTCAATGGCGAGGAACTGGGCTTCCATCCCTATGGCTATACGGCGTTTTCCTTTGAGCTGCCCCAGAACTTGCTCGATTTTAATGGTGAGAACATCATTGCCGTGAAGGTGGAGCACAACATTCCCTCCAGCCGCTGGTACTCCGGCAGCGGTATCTACCGCACGGTGCACCTAACCGTCACCGATCCGGTGCACGTGGCGAAGGACGGCGTCTATGTGACCACGCCCAATCTTAAAAATGATAGAACAGACGGAACCATGGAGATTGAAACGGTGGTGGAGAACACTTCTGCGGTTGCGTCCGAAGTTACTGTACGCCAGACACTTTACAAGCAGGGCGCGACGGCAGCTGCCGTTGCTGGTTTCAACCTTGAAACTAGCAAATCCATTCCTGCTGGAGAACGTATTACCGTTGAGCAGACGGGCAAGATTGATAATCCCGATCTCTGGTCTCCCGATTCACCCAATCTTTATACGCTGAAGACGGAAGTTTTGGTGGGTGATTCTGTGGTAGACACCTGCGAAACCGAGTTCGGCTTCCGTTGGACAAATTTTAACAGCACCAATGGCTTTGAACTCAACGGCGAGCCAACCAAGCTCAAAGGCGTCTGCATGCACCACGACCAGGGGTCTCTGGGCTCTGAGGCCTGGTATCGCGCCATAGAGCGTCAGGTGGAGATTCTCAAGGAGATGGGCTGCAACGCCATCCGCGTTACCCACAACCCCGCTGCACCGGAGCTCATTGAAATTGCCAATGAGAAGGGCATGATGCTCATTGACGAGGCCTTTGATACGTGGACAAACCCAAAAAACGGAAATGTTCACGACTATTCCAAGTGGTTTGATGTTGCCATCGGCGATGACAACGCCATTCTCGGCGGTGAAGCCGACATGACCTGGGCAGAATTTGATATCAAGGCCATGGTCAACCAGGATAAGAATTCGCCTGCCGTCATCATGTACAGCCTGGGTAACGAGGTTCTGGAAGGCATCAGCGGTAATGCAAACAATTAT
>DVGD01000269.1 GCA_018712905.1 Candidatus Avoscillospira stercoripullorum
TCCAGGGCGGCCTGGGCGGCCATGTAGCCGGCCTCCACGTTGTCCGTGCCGATTCTTGCGTCCACAGACATGGAATCGACATCCGAGTCGATGACCACGATCTCCACCCCCGCCGCGGCGGCCGCGTCGATGGCCGGGGCGTTTTCGGTGTAGCTGATGGCCGAGAAGACCAGCGCCTGGGCGCCGTCGGCCACGGCCTGTTCGATATAATTGTTCTGCGCCTCGTAGTCCTCCTCGGTCTCGGGGCCGACGATGGTCAAGGCTACATTATATTCCGACGCAGCGGCGGTGGCGCCGGCAAAGACCGACTTCCAGAACTCCGTCTCTGTGGACTTGGCCACCAGCGTCACCTTCCGGGGCACGGCGGAGACCGGCTCCGCGGCACAGCCCACCAGGAGCAGGAGCGAAAGCGCCAGGGCTGCAAGCTTACCGGTTTTCATATTCGCCCTCCTCCCGTACCTGGGGCATCCGAATGGTCACGGTGGTGCCCACATCGGGCTCGGAATCGATGGTGATGCCGTAGCCCTCGCCAAAGTAGATTTTCAGCCGGTCATTGACATTTTTGATGCCGATGCCGGTGTGGTCGCTGCGCTCCTTGCGCAAGATGGCCTGGATCTGCTCCTCCTCCATGCCCACGCCGTTGTCGGCCACGGTAAAGACCACGTCCTGCCCCTCGGCGCGGAGGGTGATGACGATTTCGCCCTCATCCACCAGGCCGTTGATGCCGTGGTAGATGGCGTTTTCGATGATGGGCTGGAGGGTGATCTTGTTACAGAGGAAGTCCAGACAGCTCTCGTCCACGTCGAATCGGTAGGAGAACTGATTTTTGTACCGGTGCTTCTGGATTTTGAGGTAGCTCTCGGCATGGCGCAGCTCCGAGCGGATGGGGATAAGCTCGTGGCCGCGGCTGATGCTGATGCGGAAGAGCTGCGCCAGGGCGTTGACCATCTGCACGGCCTCGTCGTTGCGCCCCTGCTCGCACATCCACGCAATGGAATCCAGGGTATTATAGAGGAAGTGGGGGTTGATCTGCGCCTGGAGGGCTTTGAGCTCGGTTTTGCGCAGGTTGATCTCCTCCCGGCGCACCGTCTCCATGAGGTGCTGGATCTTCACCACCATGTGGCCGAAGGACTCCGAAAGCTCCTGCACCTCCCTGGCGCCGCCCACAGGGGCGTAGGTGAAGGTGCCGGCGTTCTTTTCAAAGAGACGCATGGCGCTGGAGAGCCCCTTGAGGGGGCGGGACAGGGCACGGGAGATGAAAACGCTGCTGAGAAACGCCGCCAGCAGAATGGCCGCTGCCGCCAGCGCCAGCAGACGGAAGTTCTCCCAGACATTGGAGGTGACCAGCTCGTCCACATAGCTCACACCCACCACCCGCCAGGGACTGCCCTCCACAGTTTTGAGCACGTAAATGACGTTATTCTCGCTGTAGGTGCCGTCGGGCAGCGCCGCCAGCGCGGCGGTGTCCTCGCTTTTGAGCTGGGAGTAGATAAGCTGCTGCTGGGGATGGTAGAGGATGCCGCTCTCGTCCATGAGGAAGCAGTAGCCGTGCTGGCCGATGCCCACGTTGTTGATGTACGAGGAGATGGAGGCAAACCGGAGATCCAGCGCCACCCACGCCTCCTCCCCGTCGCTCTCCAGCGGCTCGATCATGGTGACCACCCAGGGATACCACCCCGGGAAAATGGATTCCACATGGGGCTGGGAGATGTAGCCCTCGCCGTACTTGGAAAGCCACTGCCCCTGGAAGGAGAGATTTTGGTAGATGTTCTCCCGGGGCTCATGCTCCAGGGTGCGGCAGTCCAGGAGATTGCCGGCGCTGTCGTAGGTGGTCACCGCGGCCACGTCGGTGCGGATTAAGAGGAGATCCTCGAAAAACTCCCGGCGGAGCTGATCGTCCCGGCCGGTCTCCTCCAGGGTATCCTTCACCAGCGTGAGCAGGCCGTCCATGTCCGAGACGTAGCCGGCCACGGTGTTGCTCACCTGCTCCACCGCCTGGCGGGAGGAGGTCTGCGCCGAGCGCACCAGGGACTGCTGGTAGGTGTTGAGGAAGAGCACCATGGTGAAGATCACCATGCCCAGCACCACGCCGGTGATCACCAGCACCAGCACGCCGCTCATGCTCAGCCGTTTGAGCCGCTTCACGTCCCGCTCCTCCCCTCGCTGCGGCGCAGCCCCACCGGGGAGACGCCGAAATACTTCTTAAAGCAGTAGCTGAAATAGTGCTGGTCGGAGTAGCCGCACTTCTTGGCCACCTCCAGAATCTTGAGGTTGGTGGTCTTCAAAAGCTCCTCGGCCACCTCCATGCGCTTTTTGATGAGGAGGTTGATAAAGGTGTCCCCGGCGTACTTCTTCATGTTGGCGCTGAGGTAGTTGGGGCTCACGTGGAGCCGCTCGCTGACCGTGCTCAAAGAGAGCGTCTCGTCCATATAGTTGCGGTTGATGTCCTCGAGGGCTTTGTCGCACAGAAGGCTCACGCCGTCCCGGCGCTGCCCGGCCAGCATTTCCCGGGCGGTCTGGCAGAGCTGGAGGATCCGCCGCCAGCACTCCTGCGCCGGCAGCTGGGAGAAGGGCTCCCGTTCCAGGTGGCAGCGGCAGCGGATGTCCTGAATCTGCTCCGCCGTCACCGCCCCGGAGAGCACCCGAAACACCGTGGCCATGGTCTGGATCATCACCAGATCCCCGGCATCCCGCCCCAGCTCCAAAAGGCAGCCGTCTAACTCGCTTTTGCTCCCGCTGCGCAGGAGCCCTTCGAGCTTTTCGTCCAGGGCGCCCAGATCCAGCTTTTCCCCGGCGCCGTCCCCGGCCTGGGGCACCCGGCGGATTCCATCGGTACCCGGGGGCGAGAAGCGCAATGCGTCCACCGCCTCGCGGCAGGCGCCGTGGCACCCGCTCCAGCGGTCAAAGGGGCGGGAAACCCCCGTGGCGCAGCTGAGCCCCCACACCCGACTCACCGCCTGCCCCAGTTCGTCCAGCGCCAGGGGCAGCCGGGAGAAGTCCTCCGGGGAGGCAAACAGCGTCAAAATCTGCCGCCCGGCGCAGACGCTGCGGGCGGGATAGTACGAAGAGAGGATGAGATCCACCGCCCCCGCCTGCTCCATAGTGGGCGTCTGCGCCCCGATCCGGCTGGCGAGTACCAGGAACTTCGGCTCACGCAGGTCGGGGAAGAGCTCCAGCGCCTTGCCCGTGGCTGAGAGCGCCTCCTCGGAGAGCTCCTGCTCGTCGGTGAAGTCGTCCAAAAGCAGCGGCAGAAGGAAGCTCTCCCACCCCGGCCGGCTGCTGCGGGGCTTTAACAGGGACTGATAGTGGCGGCTGATCTTCTCGCGAATCTCCACAAGCGCCTGGGTGAGGTCGGCCATGCCGATGGGCTTGAGGAGATAGCTCACCACATTATAGTCAATGGCCTTTTGGGCATATTCAAAGTCGTCGTAGCCGCTCAAAAAGGCGATGTGGGTCATGGGACGCAGCTCCCGCACCTGCCGCGCCAGCTCCAGCCCCGAGATAAAGGGCATGCGGATGTCGCTCAGAAGAAGATCCGGCTGGAGCTGCTCCACCAGCTGCAAGGCGTCCGAGCCGTTGCCGGCACTGCCCACCAGGCGAAAGCCGATGTCCTCCCAGCGGATCATCTGGCACACGGCCTCCCGAAGCTCCGTCTCGTCGTCGGCCACCACCACGGTATAGCGTTCTTTTTCGTTCACGAGGATTCCTCCAGCTTCCGGCAGGAGAAGAGCAGAATCTGCCGTCCTTCCCGCCTGAGTTGTTGAAGTGCTGCCGCCGTTCTGCCGCCGTCAAAGGTCAAAAGGGCGTCGTCCAGGATGAGCGGCGCCGCCGGGGGCAGCAAAAGCCCCGTGAGCGCCAGGCGAAGAGAGAGCCACACCTGGTCGGCGGTGCCGCGGCTGAGCTGCTCCAGGGGGCGCTGGAGCCCGCTGGAGCGCTCGCGCGCCGTGAGTACCTGGCCATCCTGGAGCACCAGGCCGTCGAATTGCCCGCCGGTGAGGGCGGATAAGTACCGCCCCGCCGGGGCGGTGAGCCGGGGGCCGTAGGCCTCGGTCAGAGTTTGCGCCGCCGTTGCGAGGGCATTCATAGCCAAGGTCAGCGCCCGCTCCCGCTTTTGCAGCGCCGTCCGGGTGTCCTCCAGCGCCTGGAGCTTCGCCGAAAGGGCGTCGGGATCTCCCAGCGCCGCGGCCTGGCGGGAAAGCGTCTCGGCCTGGGCGCGGAGGGCGTCCAGGGGTTCGGCGCCTTCCCCGTCCCGGCGGCGTTCCGCCGCCGAAAGCGCTGCCTGGGCGCGCGCCAGTGCCTGTTGCCGCGCCAGGGCTTGGGCAATGGCCGTGCGCGCCTGGGAAGTCGTTTCCGTCTCGGGCGCGAAGGCGCGCACCTCCTCCAAGAGCACTTCCTCCTCCCAGTCTCGGAGGAGGGCGTCGCGGCAGGCCACGGCCTGGGGCAAAAGCGCCGCCGGGTCGTCCACCTGCCACTCTTTTAAGATGGCCTGGCGCGCCTTTTGGCTCTTCCGGCGGCGCACCAGGGCGCCCGCGCCCCACGCAAGGAGGCACAGCGCCGCTATGCCGGCTCCAGCCGCGATCACAGGCTTTTGGGCAGCCAGCAGCGCCGCCGCCACCGCCAGCACCAATGCGCCGCCGCCCAGGGGAAGCCCCCAGCGGGGCAGGGGCGCGCGAAGGGTCTCCAGCGCCTGCTCCGCCGCCGGGAGAAGCGCCTCGGGACGCTTTCCCCGGCAGGCCGGGGGCAGCGACGCCCCGCCGCCGGGCAGGCGCGCCGCCTGGGCGTCCTGCTTCAGAAGCGTCTCCAGGGGCGGATCGTGTTCCGCAGCCTGAGCTGCCGCCCGCGCCGCGGTGCGCGCCGCGGCGATCTCGCGCTCCAGCGCCGCCCGGCGAAGCTTCGCTCTTTCCTCGGCCTGCTCCAAGGCTTGTACGCCTTTGCGCTGCGCCGCAGCGGCGGCCTCGGCGCGGCTGAGCGCCGCCCTGGTGCGGGAAATGGCCGCCTCGGTCTCGGGCAGGAGGCCGGTGTTATGGTAGCGGCAGCGGTTTTTCCAGGCTTTGAGCGTCTCGGCGGCCGCCCGGGCGCTGTCGCTCTCCCGCCCGGTGGCCGCCAGGTTTTGAAGCCGCTGGAGCAGCGCCTGATCCGCCGTGACGCTAAGGTCGCCGCCGATCATGGCCGTGCGCAAAAAGACCTCCCGCTCCACGCCCCAGAGTACTTGTCCGCAGTTGTCCCCGGTGAGCCCCGCCACGGCCTGCCCCGTCACCGGGTCGTAGGCGCGGAAGGTGTCCATGGGTCTTGCGGCGCTGGTGCGTTCTAAGATGATTTCCCGCGTCTCCAGCTTCAGGTGCACGATGCCCGCCATGGGCTTGCCGCTCCAGGGCGCAAATTGCAGGCGCACCGGCAGCCTGCCCCGGCTCTTGCGGGCAGCGGGATCCACGCCGTAGAACATGGCCGTGAGGAAGGCCGCCCAGGTGCTCTTGCCCGCGCCGTTGGGAAGGACGAGGCAGTTGAGTCCGTCGGAAAGCTCCAGCACCGCGCCGTCCAGGCAGCCGAAGGTGGCCTGCATGCGCAAAATCACCATGGCGCGTCCCTCCCCTCCAGCGCCGCGAGGAGGTACTTGGCCGCTTCGGCGGCGTCGGGATCTCCGGCGGCAAAGGCTTCGCGGAGCTGCGAAAGCGCCATGCCCCGGAGGCTTCCCGTGCCGGCCTCGTCCCAGAGCGCCTGGGGCGGCACGGTCTCATCCACCAGAAGAAGCGATCCGCACCGGCCTTGGAGTGCCGCGCGGATTTGAGAGAGATCCACCCCGGGTGATTCCCCGGTGAGGGTCAGGCGCACCACGTCCTCCTGGGAGACTTCCGCCAGCGCCGCCCATGCGGCGGCCACGGGGTCGTCCCCCGCCGCCGCCGAGCGTTCATAATACTTTGGCCCCGGCAGGGGCAGGAGCTCAGCCGCGCAGTCTCTGTCCTCGGTAAGGGTCACGGAAAAGACGCCGTGGACGCCGGTCTCGTCAAAGCCCCGCCCCATGGCCACCCCCGGCCAGCCGTACCAGGTCTTCCCGGCGCGAAGGGGCATTTGCGTTTTGTGGATGTGCCCCAGCGCCAGGTAATGTAGGCCGCTTGCGGCGATGTCCGCAGGCCGGAAGGCGCTGCCGTAGACCGGGTCGCCGTGGAGGACGCCCAGCTCCAAGGGGTATTCCCGCTGTACGCTGCCCAGCGCCGCCTCCTCATGGGGGCTTTGGAACGCCGCGCCCCAGATCCGCACGGAGATGTCCGGCAGGGGGAAAGACGACCAGGCGCCGGAGAAAACATGCACATTTCCCGGCCAGGGAAACTGCTGCCAGGGAGAGAGGGGGGAGAAATAGTCGTGGTTGCCCGGGGCGATGAACACCGGCACGGCGCTCTCCTCCAGCCCCTGCTGCAAGGCCTCCACGCTCTCGGGGGTCACGCGCCCGGAATCGAAGAGATCCCCGGCCAGGAGCACCAGGTCGCAGTTTTCCCGTTTGCAAAGCGCCGCCAGCTCCAGGGGAAGCCGCCGCTGGAGGCGCCGCCGCGCCTGCGCCGCCTCTGGCGTCAGGCCGGCGAAGGGAGAATCCAGGTGAAAATCAGCACCGTGGAGCAGCTTAAGCACGAAACAGCCTCCTTTGCGTGGATATCGGGTGCGGCGGAACCTTGTAGGGGTCGATGCCCTCATCGACCCGTGCCGCGAAGCGGCCTAAAGGCCGCCGGGCGGCAGATTGCCGCCCCTACGGGCACGCTCCCGGTTTTGCCGTAGGGGCGGCCTTTATGGCCGCCCGTGCCGGGCTGCGTTTTGCGGAAGGTCTGCGGGAATCGCTGCTGCGGTCAGCGGCGGCATGAGGGCATG
>DVGD01000270.1 GCA_018712905.1 Candidatus Avoscillospira stercoripullorum
GTGAGGCGGATTTCCTCGTCGCCGCTGGGCGTTTCGTTGGTGAAGGAGTCGGCGGTGAGGGCGGTGAGGGCATTTTGCAGGGCTTCCACGTCCAGCTCCTCGCCGTCGAGATAGAACTTACGCACTTCCTCGCCGTCCTCCTCCATGACCTCGGAGGTGACAAGATAGTCCTTTCCCTCCAACGTGATGGACAGCTCCGTGACCTCGGAAATATCCACCGGGAGCACCGCCTGGTGGCGGAGGTCATCGTAGGAGGCGTTCATCAAAGAGAGATAGTCGCTCTCGGTGAGCTGATAGACAATCTGGGAGTCGCCAATCCGGGCGTAGGCCAGGAATTCCTCCTCTTCCGTCTCCTCCGTGGCCGTACCTTCGGCTTCCTCGGTCGCTTCGGTTTCCTCGGCGGCCTTCTGCGCCGGGTCACGGCTGAGGCTGATGGAGAAGGTGTTGGAGGAAGCTTCTCCGTCCTCGTCTTCCACGGTGTAGGCCACCTCCACCGTGAGCTCCGGCGATGCGAGGCCGTAGGTCTCCAATTCCTCGTCACTCACGTTATAGCTCACATAGGTGCTGAGATCCAGGTAGGAGAGGGTGCTGAGATAGGTGTTCACCAGGCTGGTGTCCAGAGGCAGATCCTGTCCGTCCACCTGGGTGAAGTAGACGTCGTCCTCGCTGTAGGCGCGGGGATTTCCCTCCTCATAGCGCAGGGTGTAGTCCGCCTCGCCGGAGAAGGTCATGGAATCCACCGTGTCAAAGGCGGGAATCTCATCGTTGTCGATGAGCTCCGAAAGCGTGGCGTCGTAGTAGTCCATGGGGTCGGTGGAGACCAGATAGACATTCCCGTCGCCGATGGAGACGTACCGCTGGGCGTCCATGGTGCTGAAGGCGCCCAGATCGATGGTATAGGTCTCCTCCCCAGTCTCCACAGTGATGGTGCAGGTGGGCTCCTCCAGGCCGTACTGGTCGAAGTCCTCCACATCCTCGATGATAAAGGCTGCGCCCAGGGAGGCGAAGGGAGAGAGAAGCTCCTCCATCTTCTCCTCGCTCACCGGGAAGGCCTCGTCATCGTCATAGCTCCAGGTGCCGTCGCGATGGAAGGAGAAGGAGGCATCGTCGGTCACCCAGGACAGGGCGGTGACGTCCTCGGTGGGGATCTCCAGAATGATCTCGTCGCTGGCGGCGATCTTCTCCTGCGCCTCCTGGTAGCGGCTCACGCCGAAGGTGACGGCCAGCGCCACCACCAGCACGCCGAGAAGTATGAGAATACGCTTATACCGCTGCATGCTGCCGTTTCCTCCTTCTTACCACAATTCCAATGCCGATCCCCAGGTACACCAGGGGGAAGACGCCGATCATCACCGTTTTCAGGAGCGACGAAGTGGACTCGCTGATGGTGAGGTAGTTATAGTCGAGAGATTTGCTGCGGATGGCCATGGCCTCCGTCTCGCCCACCAGGGAGGAGAGGGCATTCATGGCCAGGTTCACGTTGGCGCCGGAGGAGTAGGCGTTGTACGCATCCACCAGGAAGGTGGAGGAGGCAAACCACACCAGCTGGCCGCCGCTTACATCCTCGATGGACACCGCCAGGGCGAAGGGGCCGTCGGTGTCGCCGTCCTCCTTTTCATAGGTGGTGATGTTCAGGCCGTCGGCCTTGCTGAAGGCCTCCTCAGAGGTGGTGAGCAGCTCCGTCAACGTGGCGTCTGTGGTGCCGTCCACGGTCAAGCCCTGTGCCAGGGTGAAGATGGGGTAGTAGCGCTCCTCAATGAGGGAATCGGTAATGGCGCTGCTGTTGAGGTCGGGCATCAGCGCCCAAGGCGACTGGAAGTAGTAGTGGGCACGGTCGCCCTCCACCACCATGCCGTCATGGACGGTGACGCCGTAGTCAGCAAGAAGGCCATGGAGGGTGGTCAGGTTTCCCTCCTCGGTGGGTCCCGAGATCACCAGCACCTTACCGCCGGAGGCGATGTAGTCAGAGAGGAGAGCCCGCTCCTCCTCGGAAATGTCGCTTTCGGGGGCGTAGAGAAGGATACACGCCGCGTCCTCAGGGATTTCATCCACATTGAGGAGAGAGAGGGTTTGAAGCTCCAGGTTGTTCTTTTCGATCTGGTCGGCAAAGGTCACCGGCAGCTCCTGCTCGCCGTGCCCTTCCAGCTGGTAGACCTGGGGCAGCTCCTCCCTTGTCACATAGTCGATGGCGGAGGTGATGGCGCCTTCGCCGTCGAAGGAATAGGAGTAGGAGGGGTAGTAACTACTGTAGTCGGTCTCGGTGAGGTAGATGTCGCTTAAGGGAATATAGCGGCTCCGGTCGCCGCAGACCACCACCAGGCTGTTGTTCTCCACGGTCTCATCGGTGTACTGCTCGGCAAAGGTCGGGTAGACGTCGGGATTGCGCTTCTCCACGGTGATGTGGTCCGAGAGGCTCTCATACTTGGAAAGGAGGTTGGAGAGGATATCGTCCTCCTCGTCGGCTTGGACGATCCAGTAGATGGTCACATCGTCGGTGAGGGCGTGGACGACGGCCTTGGTGTTGCTGGTGACGGAATAGAGCTTGGTGGCGCTGATATCGAACTTGGTAAGCGAAGTGGGCAGCGCCGCGGCCAGCACATTGACCACCACCAAAATGGCCAGCACCACCGCAGTGAGAATCAGCGAATAGCTGCCGCCGGCCATGGCGTTGCGGTGCTGGAGGGCGGTGGTTTTATGGGAAGAAAAGAGAGATTTCATCAGTTATACCTCCGTTTCTCCAGGGATTGCACCGAGAGGAAGAGGAAAAATACGATCACCGTGAGATAGTAGACCACGGCGGTCATGTCAAACACGCCGTTGACGATCACAGTGAACCGCTCAAATAAGGAGAGCTGCTCCATGATCTTGGGCAGGAGCCCTTCAAAGACGGCGCTGTCCATGACGTACACGGCCACCGTGGCGGCGATGAGCACGAAGCTCACCCAGTAGGCCAGGTTGCCGTTCTTGGTGAGGTGGCGGATCAAAAGCCCCAGCAGCGCGAAGATGATGATGAGGGCGATCACCGAGCCGGTGGCCGTGGAAGAGACGTACTCGGCCAGGCTCACGCTATAGTAATTGAAGAGAATCACCGCGATGCCAAGTCCCGCGGCCAGTCCCTGGTTTTCCGTCAGGGAGGAGAGGAAAATTCCCACGGCGATGAGCGCCGCACCCATGAGGAAGAAGGCGGCGATAGCGCCGTAGGCGGTGGTGAGGTACACCTCGCCGAACTGCGCAAAGAGCAGCGGATAGATGCAGATCATGAGCAGCGGAATGAGATATACCACCAGCAGCGCCAGGAATTTTCCCAGAATTACCTGCACGGTGGTGATGGGCAGGGAGTAAAGCAGCTGGTCGGTCTTCTGCTTGCGCTCCTCGGCGATGACGCGCATGGTGAGGATGGGCACGATGACCACGAAGATGATGCTCGAATAGCTGAGCACGTACTCGAAGTTGCTCACGGACATCTGTAATTGATAGATCATGGCGCCGATGCCCACAAAGGCCAGCAAAAACGCGCCGAAGACGTAGGCCGTCAGGGAGTGGAAGAAGCCCCGCAGCTCGTGCTGAAAAACGGCTCTCATGCCTCCTTCACCTCCTCTTCTGATTGTTCCGCAGGTGTTTCTGCCGGTTCCGCCGGCGGCGCCTCGGTGAGCTCCAGGAAGATATCCTCCAGCGTGGCCTTCTTGAGGGAGATCTCCAAAAGCGCCTTCTCCTGCCGGGCAAATGCGAAGAAAATGGCGCGGGAGAGGGTGTGCACGTCCGCAAGGTCGGTCTTGAGGTGGACGGTGCAGCCGAAGTCTGATGCCGTGATCTCCTGCTGAGTGATGTGCTCCAGGGGCTTCAGGATGGCTGCCGCTTCCTCGGGCGTGGCTTCGGCCTGGAGGGTGATTTCGCCGGAGGTGAGGAATTGCCGCTCCAGGTTTTCCGGCGTGTCGAAGGCCACCAGCTTCCCCCGGGCGATGATGAGGATTTTCTCGCAGATGGTCTGCACCTCCGAGAGAATGTGGGAGCTGAAAATCACCGTGTGGCTCTTGCCCAGCTCCTGGATGAGCTCCCGGATCTCAATGATCTGGATGGGGTCGAGCCCCACCGTGGGCTCGTCGAGGATGATGACGCCTGGATTTCCCAAAAGTGCCTGGGCGATGCCCACCCGCTGGCGGTAGCCCTTGGAGAGGGTGGAAATGCACTGATTTTGCACCGCCGTGAGGTGGGTTTCCTCCAGCACCTGGGCGATCTGGGCTTTGAGGGCGTCGCCGCGGATGCCTTTGGCCTGGCCGACGAAGTGGAGATATTCCACCGGCGTCTCGCTGAGATAGAGCGGCGGCTGCTCGGGAAGATACCCAATGCGCTTTTTGGCTTCCTTGGGCTGGTCGAAAATATCATAGCCGTCGATGCGCACATGGCCGCTGGTTGCCGAGAGGCAGCCGGTCATGATATTCATGGTGGTGGACTTTCCCGCGCCGTTGGGGCCGAGGAAGCCGTAGACATGGCCTTCCTCAATTTCAAAGGAAAGATCCTCCACTGCCGGGAACGTGCCATAATATTTGGTGAGATGTTCTACCGTAATCATGGTTGACCTCCTTACAGTTTGATCCACCGTGATTATAGCCTCGGAAGCTGAAATGACGCTGAAAAAACGCCGGCGGAACTCCGCCGGCGTTGCACCGTCTCACTCTGTAGGGGTCGATCTCCGATCGACCCGCGCCGCAAAGCGGCGCTACGCCTTCATGGTGGGAAGCTCCACCAAAAATCGATTCACCCCGTTCTGGCTCTCCGCCCAGATTCTGCCCCGGTGCTGGGAGACCACCTCCCGGGCGATGGAGAGCCCCAGGCCGAAGCTGCCGCCTTGACTGCGGGCTGCGTCGGCGCGGTAAAAGCGCTGGAAAATCCGGGTGAGATCCTCCCGGGCAATGGGGTCGCCCTCGTTTTCCACCCGCAGCAGGCAGCGCCGCTTGCCGCTGCGAATAAGGCTCACCCACACCTTTCCGCCTGGCCGGGCGTACTTCTGGGCGTTGTCCAGGAGGATTTCCGCCACCTCGGTGAGCTGTTCCCTGGCGCCGCGGACGAAAATCTCCCCCTCGATCTCGGTGGAGAGGGTCAGCCCCTTTTCAAAAAACACCGGTTCCAAGGGCAGCACCGTCTCCTCCAGTGCCTGGCTCCAGGAGAAGGGCGCAAAGGGCGCGTGGGCGCGGAGCCCGTCGGCTCTGGCCAGCTCCAAAAGCTGCTCGACGAGCCGGCGCATCTGCTGGGACATGGTGAGAATGCCGGAGAGGGACTGCGCCTGCCGCGCCGGGTCGTCTCCGGCCTGCTCCAGGACCTCGGCGTTGGTGATAATGACGCTCAAAGGCGTCTTGAGCTCATGGGAGGCGGCTGCCACAAACTGCCGCTGGCGCGCCATGGCCTGCGCCACGGGATCCACCGCCCACTTGGAGAGGAGAATGCTCACCGCGAGAAAGGCAAGGAAGCTCAGGCCGCCGAGCACGAGGCAGGTGCGCTGCAGTCCCTGGACGCTGGCCTGCTCGCTGGTCATATCCGTGAACACCAGCACCAGCTGCATGGGCTTTTCCACCCGATAATACCGGAGGTGGTATTCCTCCAGCACGCCCAGGCTCTGGGGCTTAGAGAGGGTGGCCTCGATGAGCTCCTGGAGGAATGCCTGGTCAGAGAGGTCGAAGTAGCCGCCGCCGGTGGCGATGAGCTCGCCGTAGGGACCCAGCTGCAGGGTGAAGAAGGGCAGCTGCACATCCTCGGGTAGGTCGGCGGGAGAGGGAAAGCGCCCGGGCTGGGCGGCGATGTTTTCCATCATGCGGATGCTCTCGCGCTCGAAGTTGGCCTGGGTGAAGTAGAGTACCAGCCCCAGGATGCAGCACAAAAGCAGCGTGACAATGGCCATGTTGACCGCCACAAATTTAATCCGCAGTCTTTTAATCACAGCCCTTCACCTCCAGATGGTAGCCCAGCCGCCGGATGGCCTCGATTTTCACATCGGAGCCGATGGCGGCGAGTTTTTTTCGCAGAAATCCCACGTAGACCTCCACATGGTTTTCCACTGCCTCGGAATCGTAGCCCCAGACCCGGGTGAGAAGCGTCTCCTTGGAGACGTTGCGCTCCCCGGCGAGAAGCAGCTGCCGCATGAGCTCAAACTCCTTGGCCGACAGGCGGATGGCGTGCTCCCCGCAGAGAAGGCTGGCCGAGGCAAGATCCAGCGCGGTGTTGCCAAAGGTAAGCTCGTCCACCTGGGCGCCCTGGCGCCGCAGGAGGGCGTTGACGCAGGCGAAGAGCTCCCGGGCGTCGAAGGGCTTGGTGAGGTAGTAGTCGGCGCCGGAATCGAGCCCGGCCACGCGGTCTTCCAGGGCGGAGCGGGCGGTGAGCATGAGGATGGGTGTGGCTACGTGCTTGCGGCGCAGCTCCCTGGCCACGCCGAAGCCGTCCAGCTTGGGGAGCATCACGTCCAGGATTACCAGGTCGTAAACTCCCAGGGCGGCATACTGTGCCCCGGCTTCGCCGTCGTAGACGGCATCCACCGAAAAGCCCTTGCCCTCCAGCAGCGCCGCAATGGAATCAGCCAGCCGCCGCTCGTCCTCCACCACCAAAATCCGCAAAATCGCCGCCCCCTAAAAATCATTGGAGCCATTATACCAGAAATCCCCGCCCCCGACAACCCGCCTCAAAGCCTCCCCTTGGTGAACAAGGGGAGGTGGTATGGCGAAGCCATACCGGAGGGGATCAGAACCTGTGGTGACCGCCAGCTTACAACCCCTCAGTCAGCCTTCGGCTGCCAGCTCCCCTTCACAGGGGAGCCTTTGGGGCATTGTGATCAAAAAAATGCCATTTTGCAAAACCCCTCGCCCATTTTCTCGTCAAGATGGGAAAGGGGTGTATGCAGCATGAAAGTTCGAATCATTACCATTGTCATTCTGGTGGGACTCCTGGCCTTTGTGTGGCTCAGCGGAACAGCCCAGGGCAAGACCTCCTCCCAGCTCCACGCCGAGCTCGAGACGCTACAGGATCAGGCGGCGGACATCGCCGCCGACGGTGTGGCGCTCCAGGCGGAGCTGGACGCCAACGCCCAGGAGACCAGATCCACCATCGAGCAGAAGTCCGCCATCGACCAGGCCATTCACAACACCGAGGCGCAGATTCAAAACGCCGAGGCGCAGCTCCAGTGCGTAAGCCTCCTCATTGCCCAGAGCCAGAGCGACCTGGAGGCAGCGCAGCAGGAGCAGCAGGCGCTGCAAGAGGCCTACCGCCAGCGCCTGCGCGCCATGGAGGAAAACGGCGACGTCTCCTACTGGGCGGTGCTCTTCGGCGCCAGCAGCTTCCAGGATCTGCTCAGCCGCATCGACATGATCCACGAGGTGGCCGAGGCTGACCAGGCGATGCTGCGGTCTCTCCAGGAGAAAGCCGACGAGGTGGCGGCACAGCAGGAGACACTGCGCCAGGAGCTGGACGAGCAGGCGGCCATCCGGGCAGAGCTCGAGGCCATGGAGGCGACCCTGGAGACCCAGCGCGCCCAGGCGGACGAATTGCTTTTGGCGCTTCTGGCCGACGAAGCGGCGCTCAGCGAGGAATACCAGAAAAACCTGGAGCGTGAGGACGCCCTGCGCCAGGAGATTTTGGCGGCACAGCAGGCCTATGAGGCCGCGCTGAGTGCGGAGGAAGCCGCGCGATTGGCGCAGTCCAACGCCAACAACGTGGCCGGCGGAGGCGGCTCCACGTCGTCTCCCAGCGCCACGGGGCTCATCGCGCCGGTGGACGGCCCCCATGTCATCACCGATGCCTACGGCTGGCGGGATCATCCCGTCAACGGCAAGGTGAGCTTCCACCACGGCGTGGACTTTGCCAAGAACCAGGGCACAGCCATCTACGCCGTGGCGGCGGGCACGGTGACCGGTGCGTCCTACGACGATATCAACGGCTATCACGTCTCCGTCAGCCATGGCAACGGCTACGGCTCCATCTACTGCCATATGACCAATTATATTGTATCTCCTGGGGACAGCGTCGCCCAGGGACAGGTGCTGGGCTATGTAGGCTCCACCGGCCTCTCCACAGGGCCGCACCTCCATTTTGAGCTCCATATCAACGGCGCCTCGGTCAATCCGGCGTCCTACCTCCCGCTAGCCTGACAGAGATGTCAACAAGTTGTATCCGAATAATTACACAAGGGCAGCACCGCACAATTTGGCAAGAGCATTCGGCCAAAGATTTTGCCTCATACGAAAGTTATAAAAGGGCGGGAATACTGTATGTATTTCCCCCTTTTATAACTGCACGGATGGGGCAAAAGATTGGGC
>DVGD01000271.1 GCA_018712905.1 Candidatus Avoscillospira stercoripullorum
CTCAAGACCCACGGCATGATGGGCATGACCGCCGCGGTGAAGAACCTCTTCGGCGCCATCCCCGGCGCCATGAAGCCCGAGTACCACTTCCGCTTCCCCAATGCCGCCGACTTTGCCAAGATGCTCACCGATCTCTCGTGCTTCTTCCGCCCGCGGCTCCACCTGGTGGACGCGGTGGTGGCCATGGAGGGAAACGGCCCCACGTCGGGAAAGCCCCGGCAGCTGGGACTCCTGCTGGGAAGCGAGGATCCCTTCGCCCTGGACGAGGTCTGCGCCCAAGTCCTCGGCTGCGATACGGTGCCTACCCTGGAGGCCGCCCGCGCCCTGGGGAGAGTGCCGGAATTCACCATTACCGGCGGCGACCCGGCGGCGTTTCGCCTGGCGGACTTTGTGCTGCCGCCTCTGGGGAGCACCCTCTTTCGCTCGGTGCTGCCCGGCAAGGCCGGAGAGGCCTTCGGCCGCATCGCCCAGGCGGCGCTCTCACCCCGTCCCATGCTCACCGGGGAAACCTGCGTGGGCTGCGGCAAGTGCGCGTCCATCTGCCCGGCCAAGGCCATTACCATGGTACGGGGAAAGCCCAAAATCCACCGAAAGACCTGCATCCGCTGCTTCTGCTGCCAGGAGTTCTGCCCCAAGGGCGCATTGAAAGCCCAGCGTACGAGGTTGGCGCGGCTGCTGAGCCCGTAATTGCGGCGCGGGCGGGGATAAACCCCGCCCCTACGAGAAATTGGAAGGCGTGTCCGTAGGGGCGGCCTTTATGGCCGCCCGTAGGGCAGTCGCGATTCCCGCAAGCCTTCCGCCGAACGGTGGTGCCTACCCGGGCGCATATGCAATGCGCCCCTACATTAGAGTCGGTTGTGCACCGCCCCATCCTCCATCATCCGGTCACGAAAGGAGACCTCATCCATGTCCAGCTTTGCCTCGGCGCCGTGGTGTAAGTTCTACGGCTCCACCCCCGCCCACCTCACTTACCCCAAGAAGACCATCTACCAGATGATCCGCGCCACCTGCGAGAAATTCCCCGACAACATCGCCTATGAGTTCATGGGCAGGGAGACCACCTACCGGGAGTTCCTCCAGCGCATCGAGCGCACCGCCCGCGCCTACTACGCCCTGGGCATCCGCAAGGGCGACCGGGTGACCATCTGCATGCCCAACTGCCCCCAGGCGGTGGACAGCTTCTACGCCCTCAACCGCATCGGCGCCGTGAGCAACATGATCCATCCCCTCTCCGCCGCCAAGGAAATCGCCTTTTTCCTGAATTTCTCCCACTCCAAGGCTATTTTGACGTTGGATCAGTTCTATCCCAAGGTGGATTCCATCCGCTCTGACCTCAAGTCTCCCGTGACCATCCTCGTTGCCCACATCAAGGACGAGCTTCCGCCCCTCTTGGCCGTGGGCTACGCCCTCACCCAGGGCAGGAAGCTCCCCAAGGTGCCCGCCCGGGGCGATGGCATCCTCCACTGGGACAAGTTCCTGGCCGGCGGCCGGCGGCTCAAAGAATCCCTGCCCAAGAAGTATGGCCGCGCCGAGGAGGGCGCCTCCATCCTCTATTCCGGCGGCACCACCGGCACCACCAAGGGCATTCTGCTCAGTAACCTCAACTTCAACGCCCTGGCGCTCCAGACCATCGCCGCCAGCGGCTTTTCCCCCATCGACGGCCTGAAGATGCTCTCGGTGATGCCTGTGTTCCACGGCTTTGGCCTGGGCATCGGCATCCACACGGCCTTGGTGGGCGGCGCCACGTGCATTCTGGTGCCCCAGTTCAATGTGAAGACCTACGCAGAGCTTCTAAAGAAGAAGAAGCCCCACATCATCCCCGGCGTGCCCACTCTCTTTGAAGCGCTGCTTCGCGCCGACAACCTGGAGGGCGCCGACCTGAGCTTCCTCAAGGGCGTCTTCTGCGGCGGCGACAGCCTGTCCATCGAGCTCAAAAAGAAGGTGGACGACTTCCTCACCGCCCACCATGCCTCGGTGCAGATCCGCCAGGGCTACGGCCTCACCGAGTGCGTCACGGCCTCCTGCCTCACCCCCAAGGACTACCACCGCCCCGGCTCCATCGGCGTGCCCTTCCCCGACACCTACTATAAGATCTGCCGCCCCGGCACCACCGAGGAGGTGGACGCCAACGTGGAGGGCGAGATCTGCCTGACGGGTCCTTCGGTGATGCTCGAGTACGTGGACAACCCCGAGGAGACGGCCAACACCCTCCGCCGCCACGCCGACAACCGCCTGTGGCTCCACACCGGCGATTTGGGCAAGATGGACGAGGACGGCTTCGTCTACTTCTCCCAGCGGATCAAGCGCATGATCGTCACCTCGGGCTACAACGTCTACCCCGGCCAGCTGGAAAACGTCATCGACGGCCACGAGAAGGTGCTCCTCTCCTGCGTCATCGGCGTGAAGGATCCCTACAAGATGCAGCGGGTCAAGGCCTTCGTGGTCTTAAAGCCCGGCATCGAGCCCAGCGAGGAAGTGCGCGCTGAGCTCATGGCCTACTGCAAGGAGCACATCGCCAAGTACGCCATGCCCACGGAGATCGAGTTCCGCGCCGAGCTTCCCAAGACCCTGGTGGGCAAGGTGGCCTACCGCGTCCTGGAGGAAGAGGAGGAAGCCCGGGCCCAGGGTGAAGGGTGATGGCAGCGGCCAAGCATCGGATCTGGGAGCTGGACGCCTTTCGCGGCGTGGCCATTCTGGCGGTCATCGTCATCCACCTGCTCTTTGACCTGGAGTATTTCCTGGGGATTTCCCTGGGGTATGAAAACCCGGTCTTTCAGTTTGTAAAGCAGTATGGCGGCGTGGTGTTTGTCATTTTGTCCGGCACCTGCGTCACCCTGGGAAGCCGGAGCATCCGGCGGGGCGCCATCGTCTTCGGCTGCGCCATGGCCGTGACGCTGGTCACCTATGGCATGGTTTGGCTGGGGCTTGACAGCGGGAGCATTGTGGTAAAGTTCGGCGTGCTGCACCTGTTGGGGCTCTGCATGCTCCTCTGGCCGCTCTTTCGGCGGCTTCCCACCTGGGCGCTTTTGGCCATCGGCATTCCGGTGGTGGCGCTGGGGTATTGGTTTGCCACGTTCCACGTGGCGTCCTCCTGGCTCTTCCCCCTGGGGCTCACCAGCGCGGGCTTTGCCTCCTCGGACTTCTTCCCCCTCTTCCCCCATCTGGGCTGGTTTTTGCTCGGGGCGGTGCTGGGCAGGACGGTCTACCGGGACAAAAAGACACGGCTTCCCCAGGTCCATGAGAAGGCCGCGCCGGTGCGGTTTTTTTGCTGGTGCGGCAGGATGTCCCTGTTTCTCTACCTCTTCCACCAGCCGGTGCTCTATGGGTTGGTGAATCTCCTCGCCATGGTGCGATAAAAAACGCCCGCGTCCAGTGTGGACGCGGGATTTTTAAGCCTCCCCTTGGTGCCCAAGGGGAGGTGGTATGCGAAGCATACCGGAGGGGATCAGAACCACCGATCACCGCGAGCTTTATGGGAATCGCGACTGCCGGACAACCCCTCAGTCATGGCGCTTTGTGCCATGACAGCTCCCCTTCACAGGGGAGCCTTTTCCTACCCCTCGGCCATGACCTGTTCAAAGGTGGCGCGATCCATGGTTTCAAACTCCATGAGGTACTTGGCGATTTTCTCCAGCTGGTCGCGGTGGTCGGTGAGGATCTCCTGGCAGCGGCGGTAGGCACGGTCGATGATGGCCTTGACCTCGTCGTCGATGTCCCCGGCGATTCGCTCGGAGTAGGGCTTGGACTTCTCGTAGTCCCGGCCAATGAACACCTCGCCCTCGGCGGCGTAGGACACGGGGCCGAGCTTCTCGCTCATGCCGTAGCGCTGCACCATGTCCCGGGCGACGGAGGTGGCCTGGCGAATGTCGCTGGAGGCGCCGGTGGAGATATCCTGCAGGCACAGCTGCTCCGCCACCCGGCCGCCTAAGTCGGCCACGATCTGCTCGAACATCTCGTTGCGGGACATGTAGTCCTGGTCGTCCGCCGGGAGGCTCACGGTGATGCCGCCGGCGCCGCCCCGGGGCACGATGGTCACCTGGTGCACCGGATCGTGGTTGGGCAGGTGGTAGATCACCACGGCGTGGCCGGCCTCGTGGACGGCGGTGAGCCGCCGCTCGTGGGGCGTCACCACGTGGCTGCGCTTTTCAGGCCCCGCGATGACCTTGAGCATGGCGCGCTCCAAGTCCTCGTTGGTGAGGCACGGGCGCTCCGCCCGGGCGGCCAGCAGCGCCGCCTCGTTGAGGAGGTTCTCGAGATCCGCCCCGGTGAAGCCCGCAGTGGCGCGGGCGGTGGTGCCGAGGTTCACGTCCTCGGAGAGGGGCTTGTCCTTGGCGTGCACCTTCAAGATGGCCTCGCGGCCGCGCCAATCCGGCCTTCCCACGTAGATCTGCCGGTCGAACCGTCCCGGACGCAGCAGCGCCGGGTCGAGAATGTCCTTGCGGTTGGTGGCAGCCATGACGATGACGCCCTCGTTCTGGCCGAAGCCGTCCATCTCCACCAGGAGCTGGTTGAGGGTCTGCTCCCGCTCGTCGTGGCCGCCGCCGAGACCTGCGCCCCGGCGCCGTCCCACGGCGTCAATCTCGTCGATGAACACGATGGCGGGCGATTGCTTCTTGGCCTGCTCGAAGAGATCCCGCACACGGCCTGCGCCCACGCCCACGTAGAGCTCCACAAAGTCCGAGCCGGAGATGGACAGAAACTGCACCCCGGCCTCTCCGGCCACCGCCCGGGCAAGGAGCGTCTTGCCGGTGCCGGGAGGCCCCACCAGGAGGATGCCCTTGGGGATCCGTGCGCCCAGGCGGGTGAAGCGGTCAGGCTCCTTGAGAAACTCCACCACTTCCCGGAGCTCCTCCTTCTCCTCGTCGGCGCCGGCCACGTCGGCGAAGGTCACGATCTTTCCGTTGCCGCTGCCCACCCGGGCATTGGCGCGGGTGAACTTGCCCATGGAGTTCTGCCCGCCGCCGGAGCGGGAGATGAACATCACGATGAGATACACCAGTCCCAGCCCCAGGATGAGGTAGGGCAGAATGGTGAGCCAGTCGATCTTCTGGGCGGCGGGGGGATAGTCGTAGCTTTCCAAAATGCCGCCGGCGTGCTGCGCCTTGATGGTCTTGTCCAGGTCGGTGTGGAACTGATCCACGTCGCCGATGTGGGTGGCCACGGTCTTCTCCTCGCCGCCCTCGGTGACCTTCATGGACAAGGCGCCGTCGGCCGAGAGGGTGAAGCTGCGCACCGACCCAGTCTCGAAGTAGGAAAGCACCTGGGAGTAGGGCAGCTCGTCGCCGCCGCCCAGGGAGAAGAGCTGGGTGACCACGGCGAAGAGAATCAGCAGCACCAGTACATACACAAGGCCGCCCAGGGGTTTCATTTGTCGTTTCAAATTGGTTTCTCCTTAT
>DVGD01000272.1 GCA_018712905.1 Candidatus Avoscillospira stercoripullorum
ATAAAAACTGCCCCCGCCGCAATTGCGGCGGGGGCTTTGCTGCGTTTTTAGATCTCTCTCCGGCCTTCCAGGGCGCGGAGGAGGGTCACTTCGTCGGCATATTCCAGCTGACTTCCCACGGGGATGCCATAGGCCAGGCGGGTGACCTTCACCTCCAGGGGCTTTAAAAGGCGGCTTACGTACATGGCCGTGGCCTCGCCCTCGGTGTCGGGGTTGGTGGCCATGATGACCTCCCGGACGTTGCCCTCGCCCACGCGCTGTAGGAGCTCCTTGAGCTTTAAGTCATCCGGTCCCACGTGGTTGAGAGGCGAGATCACCCCGTGGAGCACGTGGTACACGCCCTGGTACTCCCTCGAGCGCTCCATGGCCACCACGTCCCTGGGCTCTGCCACCACGCAGATGAGGCCGTGATCCCGCTGGGGATCGTCGCAGATGCCGCAGATCTCCCGGTCGGTGAGGTTTTGGCAGACGCCGCAGGTGTGCACCGTTCGCTTGGCATCGAGAATGGCGGCGGCAAAGGCCTCGGCCTCGTCCTGGGGGAGGCTCAGCACGTGAAAGGCCAGCCGCTGCGCCGTCTTGCTGCCGATGCCCGGCAGCCGGGCAAACTGCTCGGTGAGCCGCTCCAATGCGGCGGGAAAAGCGCGCATCTTAGAGAAGCCCGCCCAGATTGAGTCCGCCGGTGAGCTTGCCCATGGTGGCCGTGGAGTCGGCCGCCGCCTGGCGAATCGCCTCGTTCACCGCGGCGATCACCATGTCCTGGAGCATCTCCACATCCTCGGGATCCACCGCCTCAGGGTCGATGGAAAGGCGCAGGAGCTCGTGCTTGCCGTTGACGGCAGCCGTGACCATGCCGCCGCCGGCGGTGGCCTCGTACTCCTTGCTCTCCATCTCCTGCTGCATCTTGAGCATTTCCTGCTGCATCTTCTGTGCCTGCTTAATCATATTCATGTTCATGCCGCCCATGGGCATGCCGCGGTATCCACCTTTGGCCATTGTGCAAAACTCCTTATTTCTTGATGTTGATGATATCGGTATGCTCCTCCCCGAAGGTAAGGAGCGCACGCATGGGGTCATTTTCCCCGCTGGGGACGTTCCGGCCGCGCATGATGCAGCGCACCCGCACCGGCCTTCCCAAGAGCTCGGCGGCAATCCGCGCCGCCGTCTCCACCACCTCGGGGCAGTCCACCACCCGTTTGACGAAGTCGCTCTCCGCCACCAGGTTTAAAAGCTCCCCATCCAGGTGCGCCCGCACGGGGCCTTCCACCGAGAAGAAGCCCTTGAACTTGCCGGGCAAGTCCTGGCGCAGCCGCGCGGCGAGATCCGGCCAGAACCCGCCGGGTGCCTCTTGGGGCGCGGGCGGCGCGGCTTCGGGCGCCGGGGGCGCGTCAAAGTCGTCCGGCGGCGGGGGAAGCTCCTCCTCCGGCTCCGGCGCTTTCGCCGGGGTAAACTGCCCGGAGGCCAGGCGGGATTCGAGCTTGCTCACCCGGGCAGTGAGGCTTTGGAGGTTTTCATCCAGGGCGGGCTGGGTGAGGCGCAGGAGGCAGAGCTCCGCGTCGATGCGGCGGTTGGCGCTCTTGGAAAAGCCTGCCGCCGTCTCCTGCAAGACCGAGGTGATGCGCAAGAGCTCCTCGGCGGTGAAGCGTCCCAGCAGCGCCTTGGCCTCCTGGTCGCCGGCCACCCCCGAGAGCATGGCCATGCCGCTCTCCGGCGCGGCCTTGAGGATCAAGAGATCCCGGCTGAGGCTCAAAAGCTCTTCCAGCATGGCTGACAAGTCCTTGCCCGCGGCATAGAGGCTGGAGAAGAGCTCCAGGGCGCGCCTGGCGTCGTGGTCGGCCACGGCGGTGAGGAGCGCCGCCGTGTTCTGCTCCCCGGCAAGACCCAGGGCGGCGCAGACCCGCTCCTCGGTGAGGGTGCCCTCGAAGGCCGAGGCGCATTGGTCGAGGAGGCTCACGCCGTCGCGCAGCGCGCCGTCTGCCAGGCGGGAGAGGAGGCGGCAGGCGCCGGGATCCAGGTCGATGTGCTCCTGGTAGGCGATATAGTTGAGCCGTCCGGCGATGTCCTCGGGCAGAAGCCGCCGGAAGGAAAAGCGCTGGCAGCGGGAGAGGATGGTGGCGGGCACCTTTTGAAGCTCCGTGGTGGCCAGGATGAACACCAAATGCTCCGGCGGCTCCTCGATGATCTTCAAAAGAGCGTTGAAGGCCGCCATGGAGAGCATGTGCACCTCGTCGATGATATAGACCCGGCGGGAGACCTCCGAGGGGGTGTAGACCGCGTCGTCCCGGAGGACGCGCACCTGGTCGACGCCGTTGTTGGATGCTGCGTCGATCTCCAGCACATCCAGGCAGCTTCCCGAATCGATGGCGCGGCAGGCGGCGCAGTGGCCGCAGGGGCTTCCATCCTGGAGATCGGTGCAGTTGAGGGCTTTGGCCAGGATCTTGGCGCAGGAGGTCTTGCCGGTGCCTCTCGTGCCGGTGAAGAGATAGGCATGGCTGATTTTCCCGGTTTTGAGCTGGGTCCTGAGCGTCTGGGTGACAGCCGTCTGCCCCACCACGTCGTCAAAGGTCTGGGGTCGATATTTCCGGTAAAGCGCCTGGTACATCCCGCGCCTCCTCTCCATGGGGACTTGTTTTTCTATTATACACAAAACCAGCCCGGAAATAAAGCCCGTGATTTTGGGAGAACATCTATGCACATTTCCCAAAATCTGCTATACTGAAAGTATCCATAAATAAGGGAGAAGCATCTGCTCATTTGATTCCGTTGGTAATTTCATTGTGGGGTGAGCGCATGGATAAGTTAACGAGGAAACAATTAGCAAAGCGCATTCTTACCAATGTCGGCATCTCCGTCGGCATTGGACTCTCCTATTATCTTCTATATCGACTGGACGAACATCTCTCCGCCGATCCACTGACGGAAAGTTATACCCTCCACTGGACGATCCACAATGTTCCATTGATGGATTTTTCCGCTGGCCTTGCCACCTGTCCGCCCCTCTGGGGTCATTACCGCTTTGGCCTTAGTGTGTTTTTGGGAAGCTTTCTAGCAGTCTTATGCGGGGATTTGTTTGGGGAAAACCCGGCAGGCGCTGAATTTGGACATGGGCACGATGGCTGGCAGATCTGGTGCTGGATGTTCCTGTTCTCCATGATTGTGGGGATCATCCTGGAACGGCGCCA
>DVGD01000043.1 GCA_018712905.1 Candidatus Avoscillospira stercoripullorum
TTGTTCCATGCAAGAAGTATATGAATTTCTGAAAGCCTGCGGCACCTACTACCTGGCCACTCTGGACGGCTCGCAGCCTCGGGTGCGCCCCTTCGGCACCGTGGATCTCTATGACGGCAAGCTCACCATCCAGACCGGCCGGAGCAAGGACGTCTCCCGGCAGATGCTGGCCAATCCCCAGGTGGAGATCTGCGCCTTCAACGGCCAGCGCTGGCTGCGTGTGGCCGCCAAGGCCGTGGAGGTGCCAGAGCTGGCTGCCCAGGAGCACATGCTCGACGCCTACCCCAGCCTCCGCGCCATGTATGCCCCCGGCGACGGCAACACCCAGATCTTCGCTCTGACCGAGGCCACCGCCACCTTCTCCTCTTTTACCGAGCCCAGCCGCACCGTCACGTTCTAAGCGGCGCCGCTGCGGATCAATCGCAGCCAAGAAATCCCCTATCCTGTATTGGAAACAACACAGGATAGGGGATTTCTCATGAAACAGCCTACAGCAAAATGGGAGTTGTCCTTGCGCAGCTTCACCAGCGCTATGGTGTCTTCCTTCGGGACATCAGACCCGAGAACACCATGCTTAGCCAGCGAGGTGAAAGAAAGCTGTTGGAGTTCATCTCCCGGGAGACTTATCCCGACGTCTACGCGCTTCCAGCACCTTCTACCTTATGGTGACCGGCTGTTGACCCTCTTATCACGTCCCGTATGAGATTATCGCTCAAACAGCGCCGCAGCCTTCTGCATTCGTTCCACAATGGACACGGAGAACGGGCATTGCGTCTCGCAGATCCCACAGGCGATGCAGTCTCCGGCCTTTTGTTCCAGAGAATCATAGTGTCCTTGCAGCGTGGGGCTCACGCCATCCAAGAGCGCCATATCCAGGTATTTTTGCACCTGGGCGATATTGATATGCTGGGGGCAGGGCAGGCAGTGATTGCAATACATACATCTACCGTCCATGGAGAATTTCGGCGCCTGGGAAAAGAGGAAGGAATAGTCCAGCTCTTCTTCCGACATGGTTTCATAGCGCAGGCAGTCGGCCACCTGCTCCACCGTCTCCATGCCCACCAGCACGCTGGCTACACCAGGGCGCGTGAGCGCATAGTGCATACACTGCTGCACAGTCATGGCCTGGCCAAAGGGTGATGTCTCCGCATGAAGCAGCGCCCCTGCAGCCAGGGACTTCATCACCGTAATTCCAACCCCCCGCTCCTCACAGCAGCGGTACAGAGCTTCCCGCACGCGGTTGATCCCGTTCAGTCGTTCCATATGGTCAAAGAGTGTTTTGTCCACCGTTCTCGGGCGTTCGGCATCCTCGTGCAGCACATCATAGGCGGGGTTAATGCTGAAAAGCAGCACGTCTACCAGTCCCGTTTGTACGGCGCGCAGCGCCGTCACCGGGTTGTGGCAGCTGACGCCGATGGCACGGATAACGCCGCTTTGGCGCAGCCGCTGTACGTATTCCATCACAGGCCCTTGAAAGAGCGCTTCGTACTCCGCCGGGTTGTCAATCATGTGGATCATACCGATGTCGATATAGTCCGTCTGCATTCTGCGCAGCAGATCCTCAAAATGTTGCTGCACCAGCTGGACATCCATGGTTCTTCCATACTGCCCATTCTCCCAGACGGAACGGAAGTGCCCCTGGATATACATTTTGTCCCGGCGCCCCTGCAAGGCACGCCCCAAGTTGGTGCGGACGTTGGGCTCGGACATAAAGCAGTCTAATATATTGACACCGCCTTCCATGGCAGCATGAACCACAGCGCACACCTGCTCTGCCGACTTTCCCTCCAGGTATTCGCCGCCCAGTCCCACCTCAGAGACGGAAAAACCCGTTCGTCCCAGCGTTCTATAGTGCATCTTCTGGCCTCCTCTTTATTTGCCCCTGGCAGCCGCTACAATGGCCTTTGCCCGGCACGGGTCAATGGGCTGCGTCATCTTGCCATCCTTGCGCAGTGCCGTGCCGATAATCAGGATATCCGCCCATTTTATCTGCTGGGCAATGTTATCCACTGTGACACCGCTGCCCACCGCCACTGGAGTGGAGATGCTGCCTTTCACCTTCTGGAGATCCTCCATGGATGTCTCCACGCCAGAAGCACTTCCCGTGACAATGACTGCATCCGCGCCCTGCCTTTCCGCCCAGCGGGCAGACTGCGTGATGGAAATGCTGGAATTGACCATATAGTAATACTTCACCTGAATATCCGCCAAAATTTGAATATGCTCTCCGCCAATCTTCCTGCGGTATTCCAGCACCTGCGGGCTGCAGGGGGGAATAATCCCATTATAATTCATAACGGTATCCACGAAAATAGGGGCGCGGAAAAATTCTCCGCCAGCTACTTGGCAAATGGATAAGGCTTCCTCGTAATTGAGGCCGCCGCAGCATAGCCCCATGGGAATGGATACAGCACTGCGCACCGCCTGCGCCACCATGCTCATGCCGGCATACTGAATCTTGCTCATGCGAGGCGCCGTCCCCAGATCTTCATTTTCCACCATCACCGCGTCAAAGCCGCACGCCTGCAGCAGCTTTGCGTCGCTGACAGCTCTGGCAATCACCTGCCCGATGGTCGTCTCGGCGCCGTAAGTACCCGGGAGTGGCAGACAGTGAACCATTCCGATGAGAATCTTGTGTCCTTGCTTTTTTTCATGCATCAAATTCATGTTCTTTTCTCTCCCACTCAATGCTGGCGGCAAATCGCTCCAGCAGTTGTTCTTCAGTTGGCAAGTTGCTGACGCTGCCCTCCATCTCCAGGATAAACGAGGAAAGGCTGCCTCCCAGGCGGGCACAGTCGGCAATGCTTCTGCCGCGGATCAGGCCATGGAGGAATCCACAGAGATACCCATCGCCGGCTCCCACCGTCTCAATGGTCTTGGTCTGCGCCGGTACCGCCTTCGCCTGGGTGACGATTACCCCTTCCTGGGTTCTCTCGTAAACCCGGCTTCCCGCAGCACCCAGTGTCTCCACCAGGTAGCGCGTCTTCCCATTGCGGAACAGATCTGAGATCTCCGACAATCCATATTCCTCCACAATGTACTGCATCTCATCTGCGTTGGCAAAGACGATATAGGCATGCTCCAATGCCTCCCACAACAGTGCCGGCGGATAAGCATTACAGTCAATGCACATGGACAGCGCGAGAGGCGTTCCGCTCTCAACTATGGCGCGGATGGCCGGTTCGGTGTTGGCCGCCAAGGGCGCGGTGAGAATGGCCATTTTGCTCTGATGAAAGAAATGGGGCAGCATCTCCTGGCGTCCATAGTAGTCACAGCAGGGCAGGCGCTGGGCATAACCGGTTATGAGCGTCATATGGTTCTTATGCTTGTCCTGAATAATCAGCGTGGTTCCCAGAGCGCCCTCCGGCGGATCTTTGATGCCATCGGAGGGCATCCCTGTCTCCTCAATATAGCGATGAAGGTTCGGCCGCAGCCGTGCATCGCAGTAGGTCAGCACGGGATAGACGCTGTTTCCCAGTTTGTGAAGTCCCGCGACGATATTGAACCCTTTGCCGCCATTGGTAAAATGCATGAAGTTCTCGTCATAGACTGCTGTGGACTTCCCCGCCTGGGGCATTTCATCCACATGCAGCACCGAGACGGTCGCGGCGGTACCCACCACCGTAAAATCATATTGTTTCATACTTCCTCCCATCGGACGCTGCCGGAATTAAAAGGTGCCGTCCTTGAGCCGCTGAAACACTTCCTCCGAGGTCAGTGCCTTGGCGAAGTATTTTGTCATCTCCGCCAAGTGGAACTCGTTGATCTCCCTGGTGTTGGTGCCCAGCATATCCGACACCATATACGTGCGGAAGTTATAAGCACAAGCGTCTGTTGCGGTGGCGCGGCAGCAGACATTGGTCTTCACCCCCACCACCAAGACGTTTTCCACGCCCCGTGCCCGGAGAATTTCATTCAGATCCGTGCCGAAGAAGGCGCTGGGGACGTGCTTGCGGAAGAGGATATCTGTGTCTGGATGGTAGGAGATCCGCTCGTCCAGCTCTGCGCCCTCGGTACCCTCCACCAAAGATGCCTTCTTCCCGTCGCGGAACATTCTGGTGAGCTCGGGGTTAACCTCCTTGGTATCCGGGTCGTGCGCCGTATAGACAATGACGATCAGGGCGCCCAGCTCCCGCATTTTATTGAGCTTTTCTGGAAAGGTCTCCATCATCACACCGGTGGTCTCGGGGTAATAAAATCGGCCGTTGGGTTTGGTGAAGTCCTTCTGCATATCGATAACCAGTACAGCAGTTTTTGGCATGGCGATTTCCTTTCTTATACCTCGCGGAAAATACGCAAGTGGTTTTTGCGGGCATTGGGCGCCTCCACGATGACCAGTACCACCAAAATGGTCACATAGGGCAGGATCCCCAGCAGCGAGGAGATGGCGGAGGGCACAAAGTTGTTGACCACTGTCTGCAGCGCCCGGACAAACCCAAACAAAAGCGCATACACGCATGCCTTTTCAGGATCCTTACGGCCGCAGTTGATGGCGCTCAAGCAGATGAAGCCGCGGTTGGCAGACATATTGATGGTGTACATGCCCAATTGCTCCACGCTGAGATTGAGGCCGGCCAGAGCGCAAGTCACCGCGGAAATCACCAGGCAGATGAATTTAATCCGGTCGGTCTTGATGCCCACAGACTTGGCTGCACTGGCGTTCTCTCCCGTCACCCGGACGTAGGTGCCGAACTTCGTCCGGTACATGACCACGATCAGAATGGCAACCACAAAGAACGTGAGATAGGTGATCCGGGTCTGGCGGTTAAAAATATCGCTTAAAATGGGAATGTTCCGAAGAACCGGCACATCCACCCGCATGGTGGCTGGATCCACCACAGACGTGGCCACCAAATTGCTGCGAGAGCTATAAAATGCCTGGAGTATGCAAGGGGGGATGCACTGCGCCATCAGGTTGATGCCCGTGCCGACCACGCTGAGGTTGCCCTTGAGCTTGACGGTGAAGAGGTAAAAGAGGCTGTTGAGCGCAATCGCCAGTCCCAGGGCAGACACTACGCCAACCCAGACCTTTCCGCTGATAAATGCCATAATAATGCCGGCAAAGGCGGAAAACTCCGTGCAGCCCTCCATGGAGATGTTGAACACACCTGCTCTTGCGACAAACACACCGCCTATGGTGATGAGAAGATACGGTATGGATGCCTCAACGGTCATATTCAGCAGATTGAGGATCAGGCTCCAATTCATGTTTTTGCCTCTCCTTTCTGCTCGTCGTCCTTGTGCAGCCGGCTTGCTACCCAAGCCTTCATGGCCGGCGCAAACTGGCTGGCCAGCCGCACTGCCATAAACAGCACCAGGGTGCTCTTGATAATATTGATGAGATCCAGCGGAACCCCCAGGCCGGTCTGTGCGGCAATGGCGCCATAGCGCAAGGCGCCGAACACAACCGCATAGATCAGGATGCCCACAGGATGGTTGCCCGAGAGGATGCAGGCGTAAAAGCCGTCCCAGCCAATGCCGGGATTGGCGGAAAAGGTAGGCGTGAAGTTATAGTTGACGCCCATGATTTCCGTGGCGCCGGCAATTCCTGCCACTGCGCCGCCCAGTACAAAGATCAGAATAATCTTCCGGCTGACGCGCATGCCCACGGCATCGGAAAATTCCCACTGTTTGCCGATGCAGTCGATTTCGTATCCCAGCTTCGTCCGCTTTAAAATGAAATAAAGCGCCATCCAGATCAAAAGCGCGATAAAAATGGCCGTCGTGCAGCGATACTTGCTATTGAGCTGGGTGAGCCGGGCAGTCTCCAGAATGTACTCCGTATGGGGGTAGGCGTCGCCGGTTCCCAAATAACTGTTGGTTAGGAATGTGGCCACCTGAAGGGTGATGGAGTTGAGCATGACGGTGGTGACCACTTCGTTGATGCGCAGCTTTGCCTTCAGAATGCCGGGAATCAGTGCCAGGCAGCTGGCGCACAGCGCGGCAATGGCCAGGCAAACCACCAGATGAATGGGCTTGGGCAAGCCGGGAATGAGATAGCCTGCCAGGCCGGCGGTCAGTCCGCCCAGAATGACCTGACTTTCAATTCCCATATTGAAAATGCCTGCCCGCAGAGACAGCGCCGTGGCCATGCCGGTGATGATAATTGGCGTGGCATAGCCCAAGGTGTTAAGCAGGCCGCCGGTGGACATAAAAGCGCGCTGGATGATGTAGCCATACAGGGTGAAGGGACTGGTGCCGCAGATCACAGAGAAGATACTGCCCACGATAAATGCGAACACCAGGGGGATCAGTACGTCTCCCACCAGGGTGAGAGCATGCCCCACCAAACCTGCTTTGGGTTTGATTTTCAGTCTTTTTTCCATAAGGCGCTCCTTCTCAATCTTGGCTTACTGCTTCTCGATCCATGCGCTTGACGCCGGACATATAAAGACCCAGTTCGTTAAAGCTGACCGCATCGCTCTGAAATGCCCCCACGATTTGCCCATGGTACATGACCAGCACACGATCCGACAGTCCCACCACCTCCGAGAGCTCCGAAGAAATCACCAATACCGCGGCACCCTCGTCTCGCATTTTCAAAATCTGATTGTGGATAAACTCGATGGCGCCGATGTCCACGCCACGGGTGGGCTGGCTGACCAGCAGCACCTTGGGTTTGCGGCTGAATTCCCGGGCGATGATGACCTTTTGGGCGTTGCCGCCGGAAAGGGATCCCACCGGAGGATCCTTAGACCCCAGGCGAATGTCATAGGCACTGACCAGTGCATCCATATTTTCCGCAATCTTCTGATGCTGCATGATGCCGGCAACGCAGTAAGGGCGCTGGTTATGGTATCCCGCAATGAGATTGCGCGACACCGGTATCCCAAGGCACAGTCCCTGACGATAGCGATCCTCCGGTACAATGCCCAGAGCGTGCCTGCGCAGCTCGTCCGGCCACATGCCCGTTACATCCAGCCCGCCAATTTCCACACAGCCCTCCGTCAATTCCAAGGTGCCGGTCAGCGCCTGCATGAGCTCCGTCTGGCCGTTTCCCTCCACGCCGGCAATGCCGATCACCTCATTTTCGTGAATTGAGAAGGAGACGTCATCCAACAGCTTTTTCCCCTCAGAGTCCACTGCGGAGATATGGCTCACCCGGTAGGCAATCTTTTCGCTGCGCGGCTTGCCGCTCTTTTTAACGCGCAGCAGTACGCTGCGCCCCACCATCATCTCTGCCAGGTCTTCGTCTGTGGTCTGGTCGTCGTTGGGCACGGTTCCGATAACCCGGCCGCCGCGGATCACTGTGATGTTGTCGGCGCACATCTTCACCTCATTGAGCTTGTGGGTGATGATGATAATGGTTTTTCCGGCCTTTTTGAGGTCGATGAGGCGCCGGATGAGATCCTCCACCTCCTGGGGAATCAGCACTGCGGTTGGCTCGTCCAGAATCAGAATGTCCACATCCCGGTAGAGCATTTTTAAAATCTCCACCCGCTGCTTGGCGCCCACAGAAATATCGGATACTTTGGCCTCGATATCCAGATTGAAGTTAAACTTATCGACCAGTGCCTGAATTTCTGCTTTTTCTCGCTTTCTATCAATCAATACGCCATGGATCACGCGATTGCCCAATTTGTATTCCTTGACGTGCTCCGTCCCGAGCACGATATTTTCGTAAATCGTAAGCGACGGGGACAGCTTGAAATGCTGGTGCACCATGCCAATACCCAGGGAAATGGCGTCTCTGGGCGATTTGATTTGCACCGGCTTACCCCGGCAGAGAATTGTACCACTGGTCGGTTCCAGAATCCCGTAGAGCATGTTCATCAACGTGGACTTTCCCGCGCCGTTTTCTCCGATGATCGCCCGAATCTCGCCCTCTGCAATCTTCAGATCGATGTCATGGTTGGCGGTGAATGTCCCAAATTTCTTGGTGAGTTTTCTCGTTTCAATAATACAATCCATCGTTTCTGCCCCAAATATCTGAAATGTATAGACGGTATGCCCCGCGCCGGCGATCTTCTCCTCCTTTGCGGGACATACCCGTCTCTCTTCTGCTTCTCGGCGATATTGCCTGGGGAAATTACTCCTGCATCAGTTCCGCATAGGTGACAAACTTGCCGGAGGTTTCCATCCAATCGTCCAGCCGCTGGCCATCCGCTTCGATGCTGGCCATACGGGCGTCAAAGACCTCAATGGTGCCGTCTGCAATCCATGCACGGCACTGCTCCAGCAGCGCCTTGAGCTCGTCAAACTTCTCCTGGTTGGTGACGTACTGGGCAATCACGCTCATATCGGTGATGTTCACGCCGCCATTGGAGAGATTGAACACATCCGGCTCCGTCTGTGCCAGATCGTTGTTCAGATATTTAGAGACATAGAACTCAATGAGTGCCGAGTTGTCGCGGATGGCAGAGGTAATCATGTTGCCCGGCTCCACAGAATCCTGATTGGAGTCCACGCCGATGCCGTAGGCATTGTTGAGACGAGCCGCCTCCAGGCCGCCCAGGCCGGCTGTGCCGCAGCAAGTCCAGATGACGTCACAGTTCATGTTGTTAATCATATTCTCCGCAATGTTCTGGGCGTTGGCCGTATCGGAGAAGCCCACGGTGTAGTCCATATAGACCTGGGCGTCAGGATTATAGAACAGAGCGCCCTGGCGGAAGCCGTCGCCGTACTGATAGAAGCCCACAGAGTCTGCGCCGAACAGCACGCCGATGTTGCAGCCCTCGCGGCCGCCCAGCCCATCGACGATGTTATTGCCGTCGGTGGCCACAAAGGCGGCGGCCACACCGGCCAGGAAAGAGTGCTCATTGAGCGCCACATAGGATTCAATCACGTTGTCCGGCGTCTCGGTGAAGCCGTCCACCGGGTTGATCCTCAGCTGGCGTCCCACGGCGATGAAGTAAATCTCGGGATAGTCCAACGCCACGCTATACATATTGCCTGAGATGTTGGCCTCCAGGTTGATGACCAGACCGTAGCCGGCCTCGCACAGCTCCCGGATCAGCGTCTCGCCCTGGGTGGCATCGGTGCATTCTACATAGTTAATATCCAAATCGTACTGTTCCTGGCATGCCAGCAGCCCCTCATAGGCGGTATCGTTGAAGCCCTGGTCGCCCAGGCCGCCCTGCTGCAGGATAAGGGCGACCTTCTTGTTGATGGAGGACTCGGTAGTATCGCTATCTTGGGTGTCGTCCTGTTGGGTGGTATCGGTGGTGTCAGTGGTATCGGCCGGTTGGTTTGTGTCGGTGGTGTCATCTTTACTGCTGCAAGCACACAGCAGCAGCAAAAGGGCTACCAGCAGCAAGGCAATAATCCGTTTCTTTTTCATGTTGTCTCCTCCTTTTATTTGTTGCTTGTCATGGTTTAAATTGCCTGATCCATCACACACATCGTTTTCCGGTTCTTCTCGAACATTCCGCCCATTTCTCCCGCTTGGCGAGGGAAATGCTGCATTCATCCTGCTAATATTATGCTGTCATGTTGTCATGATAACTCGGCGCAGCATACGCCACCGTTTATCTCTCGGCGCCTAAAATGCCAGCTGGTAGATTTTCAGCGCGTCTGCCTCAGTCAGAGGACGGAAGGCATTGGGGAAGTAATCCTTTCCGGCAATGGCTGCCTTATGCGCCATAATCGGCAGCATATGTTCTTCAATGCCGATGTCGCGCAGGTGGAGTGGCAGTCCCAGGTCTGTAAAGTATTCCTTGGTCTTCTCAATGGCCAGCTTTGCAGCTTCCATTTTGTCCATAGAGGCAGGATCCACGCCAAAGGCTGCCTGCAAATATCCCAGATACCGATACGCGTTGTCCTCAGTCAGCATGAAGGTCAGCCAGGCCGGCATGATGATCGCAAGGCCGACACCGTGGGTCACATCATAGTAGGCGGACAGCTCATGCTCCAACTTGTGCATGGACCAGCCTACGGGATTTCCCTTTACCGTCAGGCCATTGATGGCAAAGCAGCACGTCCACATGATATTGGAGCGAGCCTCGTAGTTCTCCGGCTCGTTATAGGCAATCTTGCCATAGTGGAACAGGGTGTTGAACATGGCTTCACCGAATTTGGCCTGGAGATATGCCTCCGGCACATTGGAGAAGTAAGACTCCATCACATGGCTGATGGCGTCTGCCACACCGGCTGCCGTCTGCTTCTTGGGCTGGGTAAAGGTGAATTCCGGGTTCAGGAACGATACCTTTGGCCGCATTTTCGGGCTGGAGAAGCCGGCCTTCTCATTGATATCGTCCCGTGAAATCACCGAGCTGGTAGACATTTCAGAGCCAGCCGCGGCCAGGGTTGGAACAGCCAACACAGGAAGCACATCTCCCACAGGAACCTTTTTGCTGATGATGTCCCAGGGGTCGCCGTCGTAGCCTGCGGTGGCGGCAATGGCCTTGGCGCAGTCGATGGCGCTGGCGCCGCCGATGGGAAGGAGCAGGTCGCACTGTTCTGCCTTTAAGATTTCAATGCCCTTGCGCACCGATCCCAGCCGGGGATTCGGCGCCACGCCTCCCATCTCCGCATAGGGAATGCCGGCCTCCTGGAGGCGGCTGACCACCGCGTCATAGGCACCGTTGCGCTTGATGGAACCGCCGCCATAGACGATCAGCGGTTTCTTCCCCCACTGCTGAACAGACTCAATCAAGTACTGAAAGCACGAAGGTCCAAAATTGATGCGAGTGGGAATCCAATACCAAAAATCTCTCATACTACTCAACACTCCTTACGTTCTACTGTTGTTGTGTCCACTTCATCTTTCACTGCGTCGCGGTAGGCGCGGATCAGCGCAATCAGTTTTTCCGGCTCATCATAGAGCTTGATGATAGAGCTCCCCACAAAGAAGCCATTTCCACCGGCGGCCTTGACCTTGGCTGCATCCTCAGGCCCTTTAATCCCGGCGCCGCAGTAGATCGGCTCAGAAACCTTGCGCTCTCGCAGGTAGCGGATGCAGGTCTCCAGCTTTTCAAAGCCAGGCTTGACATAGGAGCCCGGCGCCGGAAATGCCGCCATATAGGTAAATCCATCGGCATCGATGCAGCGCTGAATGTCCGCCTCATCCATCTTGTAGTTGACCGAGCGCGCCAGCTTGACGCCGTGGCGGCGCAGTGCTGCGATGGCAGCCTCGTCGTGGAGGTCTCCGGAGATCAGCTGATGAATGCCGTGCTTGGCACAAAAGGCGCCCACTTTCTCCGCCCCCAACGCCATGATGACCTCGTGGTAGAGGATTAGGAAAAATTCCGTGTCTGGATACCGGTCGCACATTCTGCCCACGCCGTCTAAATACTGATCGTAGTCATCGCACTGCTCCAGCGCCACCTTATACAGGTTCTGGATAAATGCGCTGTCGCGATAGGGGTTCTTGGGCGGCAGGCTCACTTCGATGGCGTCGCAGCCTCCCTGGATGTAGTAGCCGGCTGCCACGATGGATTTCTCAATGGAGGGATATCCGAAGGACAGATAACAGATTGTTTTGACTCCCATAGCAATTTCCTTTCTCTCAAAAGAGGTTATTGATTGGCGGCCGTCTCCAGATCTCCAAGGAGATCCAGCATGGCGGGTTCGTCCTCCCATAGATTCATCAGGCAGCTGCCCACAAACGCTCCGGCGGCGCCTGCCGCCTTGGCCTCCAGCAAGTCCTGCCCGCAGCGGATTTCCGCCGTGGCATAGACGGGCGCCTGAACGCCGCTTTCCCGCAAAAAGCGGATGCGCTCTGCCCAGTGCACCATGCCGTCCCGGGGCGCCATCCCCTTGCGCACGTTGCGAAGCATCACCGCCCGCCCGGTGGTGCGTGCCAATTCCACCTCCTGGGGCTTCATGTCGTAGTCGATAAAAGTCAGGGTGTCAATGCCTGCAGCGTTCATATCTTTGCGCGCCAGTTCGATGACGCCATCGCCGGAAATCCGAACAGTTTGAATTCCGTTTTCCTTGCAAAAGTCAATGTAGCGGGTGGTACCGATGGTGAGGAGCACATCCTCGTATGAAACCATCTGCATCTCAAAGTCGGGATGCGCCTTGCGAAACTGCGTCAGCGCCTGCAAAAAAGGCTCATAGCCGCCATAACGCGCCCACGCCCGCGCCATCCGCTCTCGAATGAAGGGATTTTCCCGGTAGGGGTTTCGGGACGGGAGATCAAATTGCAGCGCCCGCACGCCCTGCGCCAGGTAGAGCCCCGCCTTCTCCAGCGATGCCGCAATGCTCGGCTCTCCCATGCTGATATAATAGACAAGGTGAAATTGTTCCATGGCGGCCTCCCATTCTCATTTCCAGCTATGTATTGTAATATGGTTGTAATTACATCAAGATATCTTTGGGTAATATACAAGGAATTTCCCGACGGAAATTCGTTTATTTGATTATAACATAGAAGTGAAGAATTGCAATCATGGGTTTTACACGAAAATTGTCGCAGCTTTTTGTTAAACTTGTCATGTCGTCATTACAACCAAGACATATAACTGGCGAAACTCGCTCTCTTTCTCCCAAAAATCGCGACCAACCGGGGCATAAAAGTATCTTTTTTCCCAAGGACATCCTGCAATCATGTCGATTTTCTACGATAATTCTCCCAAAAGAGTATTGACTTATGTTCGCTGGTAAAATAGAATAATACAACAGGAAGATATCATGTGTATTTTTTTCCATGGATGGATTTCACATGGCAGTGAACCTAGATGAAGAGGGAATTGTATGAACCATGTTTTTTCCGAAGAGCAGATTTCCATGCTTGTGCAAAATATTCCGAAATATATGTACATCAAGCTGACGCTGATAAACCAGATTCAAACCGGCGAGCTGCCTGTGGGCATGAAACTCCCCACGGAAAAGGAAATGTGCCTGTCCTATGCCTGTAGCCGCCTGACGGTGCGCAAAGCGCTGGAGGAATTGCAGCGGGAAGGGTACATCAACAAGGTGCAAGGTCTGGGCACCTTTGTAAAGGAGCGAAATCCGCAGAAGCAGGATCTGTCCAGTATCACCAGCTGCAGCTCACTCATTCGCTCTCAGAATATGATCCCCAGCAAAAAAATCCTGTCCTATGCTGTGATCCCCAGCACACCGGAGGTGGCTGCACAGCTGCAAATTCGTCCTGGCGACGATGTTCTGGAGTATTTTCGGGTTTATTATGGCAATGGCGTGCCGGTGATCCTCAGCCACAGCTATTTCAATGTGTCTCTTGTCCCGGGCATTGAATCACTGGATCTTGAAAATCAGTCCATCATCGCCCTGCTGAAGGATACCTATAAGTTGGATCTGCGTTGCTCCAATCGAGAGCTGCGCGCCGTTCTGGCCGACGA
>DVGD01000273.1 GCA_018712905.1 Candidatus Avoscillospira stercoripullorum
GCATTTTTTGCGGGGCTTGACAGAGCGTCTCATATGTAGTATGATATCAGTAGTTAGTTATTGCTAACTGCAATTCCCATCTGCCGCGTAGCGCAAGCACCTGCGGACAATCGGCACTGCGGCAGCGCGAAGAAGCCACAATCCCATCCATCCGAATAGTTCCAATCCTCCCTTCCCTTTCCCGTCTGCCTCCCGGCAGACGGGATCTTTTATCCGGGAAGAAATAGCCATAGCCAAGTGACGCCGGCACAAACCTGCGTACTCACTCACAGCTCTGTCGCACAAGGCAGGAGCACCAAGTCTCCGAGATGGTGCCGCATGTTGTAACAGCACCTCAGACGCTTAACCCAGCGCCACATCCAGCGCCATCATAATGGTAAAGCCCATAGCGAAGAACAATACCCCCAGATTGGAGTGCTCCCCTTCGGACATCTCCGGGATCAGCTCCTCCACCACCACATAGATCATGGCGCCGGCCGCAAAGCTCAGGGCATAGGGCAGCGCCGGTACCATGAAGCCAGCCAGGAGGATGGTAAGAAGCGCCCCGATGGGCTCCACCACGCCAGAGAGGACGCCATAGAGGAATGACTTTGCCCGGGAATTGCCCTCTGCCCGGAGAGGCATGGAGATGATGGCGCCCTCGGGCAAGTTCTGAATGGCAATGCCCAGGGAGAGCGCCAAGGCGCCCGCCATGGTGATGCTTCCCTCTCCCGTGAGCCAGCCGGCATAGACTACGCCCACGGCCATGCCCTCGGGCAGGTTGTGGAGCGCCACCGCCAGGGTGAGCATGGTGGAACGTCCCAGGCCGCAGGACACGCCCTCGGCACAGTCACAGCCCTGGTGGAGGTGGGGAATAAGCTTGTCCAGCAGCAGCAGGAACAAAATGCCCACCCAGAAGCCGATGAAGGCGGGCACAAACGCCCATTTTCCCATGCCGGCTGCCTGATCCATGGCGGGAATCAACAAGCTCCAGATGGAGGCCGCCACCATCACACCGGCGGCAAATCCCGTGAGCGCGCGCTGCACCGTCCTGTGGAGGCCGCCGCGCATAAAGAAGACACAGCCGGCACCCAGGGTCGTCCCCAGGAAGGGAATCAAAAGCCCCTTCCAGACATCGAAATTCATAGGTTATCCTCCTAGATTGAGATACCGGCGGAAGGCATTGCCGGCGGATTGCGCAAGGCTCTCCTCGTCCACATGGAGCAGCCGTCCGTTCTTGACCACGATGTTTCCAGCCACCACCGTGTAGTCCACGGCGTTTTTGATTCCCACCGTGGCAGGCAGCGCTGCCGCATCCTCCAGGCAGCCGGTCAGCTCCAGCCGCCGGGAATCCACCAGGAAGAAGTCCCCCGCCTTGCCCACGGAAATCTCCCCCAGGTCATCACGTCCCAGGATGGCGGCGCTGCCCCGGGTGGCCAGGCGCAGGAAGTCCGCGCCGGTGGGCGCCGTGGTGCTATTCTGGAGGCGGTGGAGAAGATACCCCATCCGCAGCTCTTCCAGAAGGTTAGAGCCGTCGTTGCTGGCAGAGCCGTCCACGGCAAGCCCCACCGGCACGCCCAGCTCCAGCATTCTGGGAATCTGGGCAACGCCGGAGGAGAGCTTCATGTTGCTGATGGGACAGTGGGCAACGCCGGTTTTGGTGGCTGCGAGTACCTTGAGCTCGTCGTCGTTGAAGTGAATGCCGTGGGCATACCAGACGTCAGAGCCCACCCAGCCCAGCTCTTCCATATAGGCAAGGGGACGGATGCCACGGGTCTCCAGAAGATACCGCTCCTCATCCTTGGTCTCGGCCAAATGGGTGTGGAGCCGCACCCCCAGCTGGCGTGCTAACATGGCGCTCTGGCGCAAAAGCTCCTCGCTGACGCTGAAGGGCGAGCAGGGCGCCAGGGCGACGCGGTGCATGGAATAGGGCTTGGGATCGTGGAATTTTTTTACGGCCTCCTCGGATTCCTTCAAAATCACGTCGATGGGCTGTACCACCGAGTCCGGCGGAAGGCCGCCGTCCTTGACGCTGAGATCCATGCTGCCGCGGGTGGCATAGAAGCGAATGCCCAGCGCGTCCGCCGCCGAAAACTGGGCATCCAAAAATCCGGAGCTCCTGCCCTGGGGGAAGACATAGTGGTGATCGAGACAGGTGGTGCAGCCGTGCTTTAAAAGCTCTCCCGCACCGGTGAGGGTGCTGTAATAAACCGAATCATCGTCTAGGTTCTTCCAAATCTCATAGAGCGCCTTGAGCCAGGGGAAGAGCTCCATGTGCTGCACCTGGGGAAGGTTGCGGCTGAAGGTCTGGTAGAGGTGGTGGTGGGTGTTGATGAGGCCGGGATAGAGGATCATATGACTGGCGTCCAGCACCTCAGCCTCCGGCGGCTGGGAGATCGCGCCGATGGCGTCGATGACGCCGTCCCGTACCAGAAGGTTGGTGTGCTCTAAAACCTGGTTTTCGTCGTTGCAGGTGACAAGCCAGCGAATATTCTTGACAAAAAGCAGCTTTTGCATATCATTCCCTCCTTGAAAAGAAAGTGGTAGAAGCTGAGAAAAGATGTTATAATGATTATATCATAGGAACCCCTCACTTGACCACACCTGAATAAGGAGGCAACACCCATGGAACTCAAAGAAATTCTCTCCCGCTGTGACCACACGCTGCTCACCCAGACAGCCACCTGGCCGGAGATTCGCGCGATTTGTGACGACGGGATTCGCTATCAAACTGCATCTGTCTGTATTCCTGCCGTCTATGTCAAGGCAGCAAAGGACTATGTGGGCGATAAGCTCGCCATCTGCACCGTCATTGGCTTCCCCAACGGCTATGACACCACCGCTGCCAAGTGCTTTATGGCCGAGGATGCCGTGAAAAACAGCGCCGACGAGGTAGACATGGTCATCCAGATCGGCTGGGCGAAAGAGGGCAAGTGGGACGACATCACCCGGGAGATCGCGGCGGTGAAGAAGGCCTGCCACGGGAAAATTCTCAAGGTCATCATCGAAACCTGCCTGCTCACCGACGAGGAGAAAGTTGCCCTATGCAAGTGCGTCTCCGACAGCGGCGCCGACTTTATCAAGACCTCCACGGGCTTTGCGGGCGGCGGCGCCACCTTTGAAGATGTCGCCCTCTTCAAAAAGCATGTGGCTTCTCATGTGAAAATCAAGGCTGCCGGCGGGATCTCCAGCCTCGAGGATGCTGAAAAGTTCATTGCATTGGGCGCTGACCGCCTGGGCACCTCCCGCATCGTCAAGCTGGCCAAGGCGCTGGAGGGATAGGTCATGAAGCGGATCTTTCTGATCGTGCTCGATTCCTTCGGTGTGGGTGCGCTGCCGGACAGCGAGGCCTTTGGAGACGTGGGCGTCAACACCCTGGCCGCCTGCGCCACCTCTTCACAGCTCCAAATCCCAACGATGATTGCCGCGGGTCTGGGCTTGATCGACGGCGTTTCCTGCCTTCCCAAGCCCGCTGCCCCCACGGGCGCCTATGGGCGTCTCGCCGAGGCATCCATGGGCAAGGACACCACCATCGGCCACTGGGAAATCGCCGGTATTGTCTCCCCCAAGCCCATGCCCACCTATCCCAACGGCTTTCCCGAGGAGGCCTTGGCGCCCTTCCGGGCAGCCACCGGGCGGGGAATCCTCTGCAATCAGCCCATCTCCGGCACCAAGGCCATTGAGCTCTACGGCGACGAGCACGTGCGCACCGGAGATTTGATTGTCTATACCTCCGCCGATTCTGTTTTCCAAATTGCTGCCCATGAGGAAGTGGTTCCCCTGGAGGAGCTTTACCGGGATTGCCGCATCGCCCGCCAGCAGCTCCAGGGCAAGCACGGCGTGGGGCGCGTCATTGCCCGACCCTTTGTGGGCACCTCCGGGAACTACCGCCGCACCTCCAACCGCCACGACTTCTCCCTGGAGCCTCCGTCGGAGACCATGCTCGACGCCATCCAAAAGGCGGGACTTGCCTCCATTGCCGTGGGAAAGATCTTTGACATTTTCGCCGGAAGAGGCATGACGGAGCACGTGTACAATGCCTCCAACGCCGACGGCTTAGACCACGCCATGGACTATGCCAAAGAGGACTTCCACGGGCTTTGCTTCGTCAACCTGGTGGATTTCGACATGCTCTATGGCCACCGCCGGGACATCGATGGCTATGCCAGAGCCCTGACGGAGTTTGATCGGTGGCTGCCGTCCTTCCTGGAGCAGCTGGGGGACGAGGATTTGGTGATGATTACCGCCGACCACGGCTGCGATCCTGCGTATCTCGCAACCACCGACCACACCCGGGAGTATGTGCCGCTGCTGGTGCTTGGCAAGGCCGTGAAACCTGTCAATCTCGGCACCAGAAAGACCTTTGCCGATATTGCCGCCACCGTCACCGCGCTTCTGGGCGTCCCCTATGAGACGCCTGGGATCAGTTTTGCTTCGGAAATCCTATAGAA
>DVGD01000274.1 GCA_018712905.1 Candidatus Avoscillospira stercoripullorum
AAGCGGGAAACAAGCCTCGCAGAGTTTCGCCGCATCTTCGCGCTAAGAGCCGCCGCAAGCGGCGGTTGCGCTCCGAAACGCGCCTGCGGGCGCAGGCAGCGGCGAAATAAAATAAAAATCGCGATTTCCGGCTGTCTGCGCATCGGAAATCGCACTTTACACCCTAAAAGGTTCGACAGCTTTTCGAAGAAAACCGAGAACCTTTTGGGGTGCAATCCCCTTTGTCAAAAAAGCAACGCTTTTTTGACAGTCTCAAACCGTGACCAGATTGGTCACGGTTTTTTCGTTACAGGGCGGCAAAGCGGCGGGCGCCCTGGGTGTTGAGCCACAGCCGCAGGACAAAGGCTGCCGCGGCAATCAAAAGCGCGGGCAGGAGCAGGGTGCCCTCGGTGGGAAGATGGTTCGACAGGAGCACCACGAGACCCAGCGCGATCAGCGCCGCAGTCATGCCGATGAGCATGGTGAGCACGATGGATGCACCCTGCTTCACAGCTGCAGTCTCATTGACCCAGTCCAGCTTGGGGAAGAGAAGGTTCATGGTCAAACCTACCACGGCCATAAGCCACGCGGTGGCCAGCGGCAGCGCCAGGGCTGCCAGGCAAGAGAGGGGCGCGGTCTCGCCCATGGCGATGGCCACCAGGGGCGTGCAGATCACCACCGGCGGCAGCGAGAGGATGAGATGGAGCCGCACCTTGGCCGAGAGCACTGCGCGGGGCGACACCGGCAGGGACTGAATGATCCAGAGATTTTTTCCCTCCAGGGACACCGACGGGGCGGTGAAGAGGGTCATGGACATGAGGAAGCTCACTGCCAGGGCTGCGGCAGCAGCGGGAGAGACGGGCAGCGCGGTGAAGATGGCAACCAGGTCGCCGCGCTTGAGGAAGGCGAAGACGGTGAGGATCACCAGCATCAGAATGCCGGTGCCGGCATTCATCATATATGGAGCGCTGGCGGTGAGCCGCTTGAGCTCTCGCCCCAGCAGCGCCCTGCTTGCGCTCTGGACGCGGACGGCGCCCAGCTTTCCCTTGCGGCGGGCGTCGCCCTTGGGGGCGAGCGCCAGGGCAATAAAGGTCTTGGAGAGGAGCAGCAGCACCAGCACAAGGGGCACCAGGCACAAAAGGGCGGTGAGCGCCAGACTCGGGAGATTGCCCATGGCAGCCAGACCCAAATGGTAAAGCGGCAGGGCGGCGCGGGCTTTTCCGGCCAGCGTCGCGGCGTTTTGCACCAGGAGCGTCAAAAGCGTCTGCATCTGACTGTAGCCATAGAAATAGATGCCCAGGAAGGCGATGGAGAGTACCATGGTCATCAGCGTCTTAAACCGCCCCAGCTGCCGGGTGAGGGCGGAGACGCCCCAGGCCGCCAGCGTGGAGAGCGCCAGGCTCAGGCAGGGCAGCAGCAGCGCCAGAAGCACCTGGGCGAGATAGCCCGTGGCGGAAAAGCCGATCTGGGCGCCGTAGACCATGGCGGCGGGCAAAAGCACCGGCAGGTTCATGCCGAAGTCCATGAGCCACAAAAAGACCATGCGGCTAGTAAGGATGGCGCTGGGCGGGATGGGCATGGAGAGCAGCAGTTCATTGTCCTTGGCGTTATAGAGCTGCGCCTGGGCAAAAAACACCGTGCCCACCAGGGAGAAAATGAAGCCGAAGAGCCCGGCCAGGCAGAAGTAGAACCAGGAGAGCCCCAGGATGGAGAAGGGCTTGCAGATGGCCGAGAACATCAGATAAAAGAGCGCGCCGATGCAGAAAACCAGATAGAGATACACTACGGCCATGAAGATCATAAAGCCCTTGGAGCGCTTCTTGCGGCTGGCGGCGCCGAAGAGGCTTAAAAACCGCAGGCGAAGGAGGGTCAGGAGCATCTCAAGCACCTGCCTTTTCTGCCAGCTCCAGGAAGACCTCCTCCAGACTGGCGTCGCCCTTCACGTCCTCCATGGAGCCCGCGGCCACCAGCTTGCCGCCGCGGATGATGGCCACCTTGTCGCAGAGCTTTTCGGCCACTTCCAACACGTGGGTGGAGAAGAAAATGGCGCAGCCCTGATTGCAAAGCTCCCGCATAATGGTCTTGAGCTGGTGGGAGGCCGAGGGGTCGAGCCCCACAAAGGGCTCATCCATCATCAATAGCCGCGGCTGATGGATGAGGGCGGAGAGGATGGCCAGCTTCTGCTTCATACCGTGAGAATACGAGGAGACGGGCTGCCCCAGGTCGCCGGTCAGGGAGAAAACCTCGGCATACTGATCGATGCGGCGCTTGCGCTCATCCTTGGGGATGGCAAAGACGTCGGCAATGAAGTTGAGGTATTGAAAGCCGGTCAAAAACTCGTAGAGATCGGGGTTATCCGGGATGTAGGCGATGCGCTTCTTGCACGCCAGGGGATCCTCCTTCACGGAGATGCCGTCCACCAAAATCTCGCCCTGGTCAAAGGGGAGAATGCCGCAGCAGGCCTTGAGGGTGGTGGTCTTGCCGGCGCCGTTGTGGCCGATAAAGCCGTAGATTTCGCCGGGGGCGATGTGCAGCGTGAGATCGCTCACCGCGGTCTTGCTGCCGTAGGTCTTGGTGAGGTGCGAGATGCGAAGCATTACAGCTGCCTCCTTTGTATGAATGTATTATTGTATTAGCGATTATAATACAAGCATAGAACCCTGTCAAGCCTCTCGGGTTCTTTTTCCGGGGCGCCTCCCATATAGTGGTGGCGGGGGGATGGCGATGATCAAACGAAACGGCAGAGTGATTGTGGTCTTTGGGCTGCTGTTTGCCGCGGTGCTGGCGGTGGGAACCATATTTGCCCGCTCGCTGACGGTGGCGGCCGGCTCCTGGGGACTTTGTTTTCAGGAGGAGGGGAAGCCGCCGTCGGGCAACACCAGTGCCACGGCGCTCAAAGCCTATGACGCGGCCTATCTGGGCGACACCAGCAAGCCGGTGCTCTACCTCACCTTTGACGCGGGCTATGAAAACGGCTGCACGGCGCAGATTCTGGACGTGCTCAAGGCGCATGACGTCCCGGCGGCATTTTTCGTGGTGGGGCACTATATTGAATCGGAGCCAGATCTGGTGCGGCGAATGGTGGACGAGGGGCACATCGTGGGCAACCACACCTGGAGTCACGGCGATATGGCCTCCATTGCCGATCCGGCTGTTTTCCGCCGGGAGCTGAGCCAGGTGGAGGCGGCCTACCAGGCAGCCACGGGGCTGGAGATGGAGAAATACTACCGTCCGCCCCGGGGCATCTACAGCGAGGCCAATCTGGCCATGGCCAGGGAGCTGGGGTACAAGACGGTGTTCTGGAGCCTGGCGTATGTGGATTGGGAGCAAGACGATCAGCCCACGGCGGAGGAGGCCTTCTCCAAGCTCATCCCCAGGATTCACAACGGCGCGGTGCTGCTGCTCCATTCCACCTCCACCACCAACGCCGCCATTCTGGATGAACTGCTGACGCGCTATGAGGACATGGGCTATACCTTTGCCCCCATCTCGCAGCTCTTTGAAAATTCCGCCGCCTGACCGTCACCGAATCGGGGTGGCGGCATATCATGGAATGAACGGGGCGAGACCCCGATTTCCATGAGGAGGTTTTTCATATGTCTTGCAATTCTTCCGGTATGTGTGTCTTCGGCAACAGCAGCTGGTGGATCATCATCCTGATTCTGGTGCTGCTCTGCGGCAACAACGGCATTTTCAACTGCGGCTGCAGCGAGAACAACTGCGGGTGCTAAAAACGCTACATGAATCCCAAAAGGCTGCCTCCGGGCAGCCTTTTGAGCAGCGTGTCGAAAAAATATTTTCGCCCCGCTGTGCGGCTTTTGAAACGTTCAAAAACGTTTCAAAA
>DVGD01000275.1 GCA_018712905.1 Candidatus Avoscillospira stercoripullorum
CCCTCCTCGCCCAGCTGCTCGGCGGTGATGCACATGCCCAGTGCCACGCCGGCCTGGGGCAGCAGGGTGATGCCCAGGTACTTGCGGATTTTCTCGCCGCAGCCCATCCATGTGGCGCTCACATAGGCGCCCAGGTACTTGCCCAGGGAGCGGAAGAGGATGAACACCACGCCGATGCCCACAATGGCAAGATCCGCGAACACGCCCAGCTCCAGCTCCGCGCCGCTGATGACGAAGAACAGGGCGAAGAGGGGAGAAGTCCACTTGTCGCTCTTCTCCATGAGGTCAAAGGAGAGGGGGCAGAGGTTGCAGAACACGGTGCCCAGCATCATGCACACGAGCAGGGACGAGAAGCCCACGGTGACAGGGCCGATCTTGAACTCCAGCATGGCCAGAGACGCCGTGAGGAACACGAAGGCGATGGTGAGGTTGAGGCGGTTGGTGTTGGAGTTGAAGAGCTTCTCCAGCTGGGTGAGCACCCAGCCCAGAATGGAGCCCAGTGCCAGGGAGGCCACGATTTCCACCACAGGATTGACCAGGATGGAGACGAGATCCACGATGCCGCTGTTGAGGGTACGGGCGATGCCGAAGCTCACGGCGAAGACCACCAGCCCCACGGCGTCGTCCAGTGCCACGATGGGCAGCAGGAGGTCGGTGAGCGGACCCTTGGCCTTGTACTGCCGCACCACCATCAGCGTGGCGGCGGGGGCGGTGGCGGTGGCGATGGCGCCCAGGGTGATGGCCTGGGCGGCGGAGATCTTGTCAGGCATGATGAGATGGAGCGCCAGCAGCGCCAGATCCACCAAAATGGTGGCGCCCAGCGCCTGTACCACACCGATGACGGCGGTCTGCCGGCCGGTGGCTTTGAGGTCTTTCAGGCGGAACTCATTGCCGATGGAGAAGGCGATGAAGCCCAGCGCCACCTCAGACACCAGGGAGAGCCTGCTCACGGCCTCACTGGAGGTGAAGCCCACGCCGTCGATGTGGAGCGCGCCCAGGCAGTAAGGGCCGATGAGCACGCCGGCCACCAGATAGGCGGTGACGGCGGGGAGGCTGAGCTTTTTGCCGATTCGAGTCATCAGAAGTCCTGCCAGCATGGCGATGGACACGGAGAGAAGGGTTGACATGACAATCACGTCCTGTTGGTTAGATTTGTTTGATTGCTCCAACAGTATACCGCAACCAGGGCGGAAAGGCAAACCAAAATATCGTCCAATTCCACAGATACCGTTGTGCATATTTAGAGGCAACTTAGAATTTACTGCATTAGGCGGGGATGGTTCTTGCGTTTCGGGCGGCGGTATGGTACTATTTGCTAGTTATATCCTGTTGTCAGGCGCCCGGCGCCTGGCGTTTTTTTCGGAGGCAGTATGGGAATATTTGAATTGTTTTTGCTGGCGCTGGGACTTTCCATGGATGCCTTCGCCGTCTCCATCTGCAAGGGGCTGGCGACAGAGACCCTGCGGCCGCGGCATATGGTGATCGTGGGACTGTGGTTTGGCGGCTTCCAGGCGCTGATGCCCCTTTTGGGCTATTTCCTCGGCGCGTCCTTTCAGCGGTACATCACGGCGGTGGATCACTGGGTGGCCTTTGTGCTCCTGGTGCTCATCGGCGGCAATATGATCCGGGAGTCCTTCTCCTGTGAGGCGGAGCATGCCGACGGCTCCCTGTCGCCCGCGGTCATGGCGCCCATGGCTGTGGCCACCAGCATCGACGCATTGGCCGTGGGCGTCACCTTCGCCCTGCTGCCCGATGTGCAGATCGTCCCGGCGGTGAGCTTCATCGGCGTCATCACCTTCCTCCTTTCGGCGCTGGGCGTCAAGGTGGGCAACGTCTTTGGCGCGCGCTACAAGTCCAAGGCCGAGTTTTTGGGCGGCGCCATTCTGGTGCTCCTGGGGCTGAAAATCCTCCTGGAGCACCTGGGAATTTTGGGATAGTGCACCGCAATGATCGCACCGCACCCTGTAGGGGCGGATTAAATATCCGCCCGAGGCAGCTGTGATTCCCGCAAGCCTCCTGCAAAACGCACCCTGGCACGGGCGCATATACAATGCGCCCCTACACGCAAAATCGGTAGCCGTTTCGCGGCGCAGGTCGATGAGGACATCGACCCCTACAGGGTGCAGACGAATTTTGCAGCACATACAAAATCCCCAGCTTCGCTCATCGAAGCTGGGGATTTTCCGCAAATACTCAATAATTCTCAGCCTTGACCTCGAAATACGCCTGGGGATGGGCGCAGACGGGGCAGACTGCGGGGGCTTCCTTGCCCACCACGATGTGGCCGCAGTTGCGGCACTTCCAGATGGCGTCGCCCTCCTTGGAGAACACCAGCTTATCCTTCACATTGGCCAGGAGCTTCAGGTACCGCGCCTCGTGCTCCTTCTCAATGGCGGCCACGCCCTCGAAGAGCGCCGCGATGGTGTCGAAACCCTCCTCCCGGGCTTCCTTGGCGAAGGTGGCATACATGTCCGTCCACTCGTAGTGCTCGCCGGCGGCGGCATCGGCCAGGTTGGTCATGGTGTCGGGCACGGCGCCGCCCTTTAAGAGCTTGAACCAGAGCTTGGCGTGCTCCTTTTCATTGTCGGCCGTCTCCTGGAAGAGGGCGGCGATCTGCTCATAGCCGTCCTTCTTGGCGCGGGAGGCGTAGTAGGTGTACTTGTTGCGAGCTTCGGACTCGCCGGAATAGGCGGTCATCAGGTTTTTCTCGGTCTTGCTGCCTTTGAGTTCCATGGGATTGGCTCCTTTCAATTTTAGTAATTATTCTTGTTTTTATTATACCATACTTTTCTGCTTTGTCAATATCATTTTTCCCAGAGGGAATGGTCTTCATTCTTGCATAAGAAACGGGACGAATCCCGGCGGTGTCTGTGTAATATTCATAAAGATTTGCAAATTCTGAATATTCATGCAAGCTGACCTTGACTTTTCCTGCTGGGAGTGCTACCTTATACCCATCGACTAATCAAGAAAAGAGGATTCCTATGAAAAAGCTTCTTGCAATCCTGCTGGCGCTGATGCTG
>DVGD01000276.1 GCA_018712905.1 Candidatus Avoscillospira stercoripullorum
CGCGCCCACGACACCTTCCACCTGCCCCATCTCAAGCTGGAGGACTTCCGGGATCCCCGTCCCCGGGCGGTCATCGGCCTGGTGGACGGCGAAATCGTCACCACCGACTGCGGCTACGCCACCAAGGTGGATTTGGAGCAGGACATTCTGAAAATCGCCGTGGTGGAGCGGCACAAGTCCACGGGACACATGGGCGTGGGATACCTGAAGGGCTATGGCTTAAAGCGCGGCGCCGTGGCCACGTCCATCTCCCACGACAGCCATAATATTATCGTCGTGGGCACCAACTCCCGCGACATGGCCTTTGCCTGCAACCGCGTGGTGGAAAACCACGGCGGCATCGTGGTGGCCGCGGACGAAAAAGTCACCGCGGAGCTGCCCCTGGAGATTGCGGGCATCATGACCGACCAGCCGTTGGAGCAGGTGAACGAAGAACTGGAGGAGGCCAAGGCCGCGGCCTTTGCCCAGGGCGTGAACCGGGGCATCGACCCGTTTATGACCTTGAGCTTCATGGCGCTGCCGGTGATCCCGACCCTGCGCCTCACCACCCGCGGCGTCATCGACGTGGTAACCCAGCGGTACGTGTAATCCGGGTATTTCGTAGGGGCGGGGTTTATCCCCGCCCGTGCCTGGCTGCGTTTTGCGGAAGGCCTTCGGGAATCGCCACTGCCCCAACACCTCTCCAGCAAAGCTGGATGGAGAATTCTACGGGGCTTCGCCCCTAGAACTCCCGGCCAAGGCCGGCAGTTCAAGAATTCTTCAATCCGTCATCGGCTTGCGCCGATGCCACCTCCCCTCAAGGGGAGGCTTTGGACGATGCAGAATCCAAGGGCTCCCCTTGAGGGGAGCTGGCTCGCGAAGCGAGACTGAGAGGTGTGACCGCAGTGCGTTCAGCGGAAGCCTTGCGGGGATCGCCACTGCCCTGCGGGCGGCCATGAAGGCCGCCCCTACAACCACGCCCGGAGGGGCGGCGGGGAACATGTTGCACAGTCTGTTGGGCGAACTTTGTCGGAATCTCTCTGTTTTTCCTGGGAAAAATCCTATACAAAACTGGTTTTCTTTGCTATACTAGGGGTGTAAGGGTTCTACACCTCTATTTTTTTTCGGAAGGATGTGCTGGCCGTGGCTGGACTGTCTGCTGTAATCTTCTTGCCGGACGACACCGGGAAAACCGGGCTTGCCCGGCCGCTGCTTCTTCAAAATCTCATGGGCGCGCCGCTCCTCTCGTGGCTGGTGGATTCTCTGGCTGCGGGTGGTGTGGAGCGATTCTTTTTGGTCTGCCGCCCGGCCTGTGAGGCCGCTGCCCGGGACTGCTTCCCGGCGGGGAAGGAACTGGTGGTGGCCGAGGAGGGAAAGGCCGCCGCGCTCTTCTCCGACTTCCTCGCCGCCGCCGGGGACGATCAGACCGACGTCATCGTGGTCACCGGCCCCTGCGTGCTCCTTCCCTACGACGCGGAGATCCTCGCCCTGCCCGGCGCGCCGGAGGCCAGCAATCTCCTGTGCGTCAAGAAGACCGTCCTCCAGCAGGCGCTGGCGGATCAGGCCGACCTCCTCCCCGTCCTGGAGGCCGAGGCCGCGCCCTACACCGATCGCGACGGCGCCTTCACCATTGAATCCCTGGCGCAGCTCACCGACTTCCAGCCCCTCTTAAACCGCGCCCACCTCTACCGCCTGGCCGAGACCGGTGTGGAGATCTGGGACTTTGGAAACACTTACATCGACCCCACCTGCTCTGTCGCCCCCGGCGTCACCATCCTCCCCGGCACCATCCTCCGGGGCAAGACCACCGTGGCCGCCGGGTGTGTCCTCGGCCCCAACACCTATGTGGAGGATTCGACCTTCGGCGCCGGCACCATCGTCAATAGCTCCCAGGTCTTCCGCGCGGAGCTGGGCGAGGGCTGCCACGTGGGTCCCTTTGCCTACGTCCGCACCGGTACCAAGGCCGGAAACCATGTGAAAATCGGCGACTTTGTGGAGGTGCGAAGCGTCACCCTGGGCGACAATGCCAAGGTCGCCCACCTCTCGTACGTTGGCGACAGCGAAGTGGGATCCGGCGCGCAGCTTGGCTGCGGCGCCATCACCGTCAACTACGACCGGGAGAAAAAGTACCGCACCGTCATCGGCGAAAACGCCTTCATCGGCAGCAACGTCAACCTGGTGGCGCCCATCACCGTGGGCAAGGAGGCCTACGTGGCCGCCGGTTCCACCATCACCGAGGACGTGCCGCCTCTGTCCCTGGCCATCGCCCGGGCGCGCCAGAGCCATAAGCGCGAGTGGGCGGGCAAATTCAAGCTGAAAAAACCGTAATCTTTGGGGCATCGCCCCTTATTTTGACTACCGGATGAAAGAAAGGAAACTAGCACCATGATCTCTCACGGAAAAGACGTCAAGGTTCTCTGCGCCAACGCCAACCGTCCCTTCGCACAGGGCGTGTGCAATGCGCTGGGTATGCCCATGGGCAACTGCACCGTCACCACCTTTGCCGACGGCGAAGTCTCCGTCTCCATCAATGAGACCGTCCGCGGCTCGGATGTGTTCATTGTCCAGTCTACCTGCAAGCCCGTCAACGACAACCTCATGGAGCTGCTGGTGATGATCGACGCGTGCAAGCGCGCCTCCGCCGGCCGTAT